>JBPCRH010000367.1:0-3257 GCA_050997075.1 Chthoniobacterales bacterium | reverse complement strand
CGTCCACCCCGATGCTGATTCCAGGATTAGTGCGGGAAAGGCTTCCCGGTCCCGAGGTGGAAGGGCATCTCCGGCGCAGCGCTACTCGTCATCGCCTGCGCGGCCGAGCTTGAGCCGCAAATGCCCGCATTCGGTGGCTCCGGTGGAACGTTCCCCCGGAAGTCTGGAGTCGTCCGGGCCCGCATCTTTTGTTCGAGCGCGTAAGCGAATCCAAAGAGCTTCGGTTCTTGCAGAAACCCGCTATACATCCAGATGCCGGCTGGCTTGCCTTCGGGAGTGAGACCGACGGGGATCGATATGTTTGGATACCCCGCCACAGCCGCCGGAGTTGAAGCGAAACTATAACTTGGCGCCACGATGGCGTCGAGGTTGTCGCGCCGGATCGCGGCGTCGATCCCATCCGGCCCGGCCATCTGAAAGCTGCGCTGGCGCACCCTCGCGAGTCGGTCGCCATCCAGGTTCCCACCGGTGTCCTGGGAGAGCTGGAAGATCTCCTGCCCGAAGTATTCCATTTCCGCCTGGCAGTGATTATTATCGAATTGGATCAGGTCCGCCAAGGTGCGGATGTGCGTGTTCTTGAGGCCGGCGAGATACTGCGCGATCTGGGTTTTGAACTCGATTAGCAGCACGAGGAATTCGGCATTGAAATATTGGTTGGAGTTGCCGCTGTCGGTCTCGATGAGAGTAGCGCCGAGTTCGGTCATTGCGTCCAGGCCGCGTTGCACGACCTCAACCAGGTCAGGCTCGCCGCCGAAGAATGGGTGGAAATACCGGGTATCGATCCCGATCCGCGCGCCTTGCAGAGCACCGCGGTCGAGAAACTTTGTATAGTCATACGGAGGCGACGAACCCTGCACCGGACCAAAGGGACTGCGCAGCGCGTTGAGCATAATTGCCGCATCGACGACCGATCGTGTGATGGGGCCGGCCGTATCCTGGCTGTGAGCGATCGGAATGATGCCGTCTTGGGACACGAGTCCCAGCGTTGGCTTGAAGCCAACGCAGAGATTATTACCTGAAGGACAGACGATCGATCCATCCGTCTCGGTCCCGACTGCGGCGGCGCACAGGTTTGCTGCTGCCGCCACCGCGGAGCCCGAACTCGAACCACACGGATCGAAATCCAGGAGATAAGGGTCGCGCGTAAATCCTCCGCGCGCGCTCCAACCATTGAACGGGGCGAATCCACGGAAGTTGGCCCACTCCGACAAATTGGCCTTGCCGAGGATCACCGCGCCGGCCACCCGCAAGCGGTGAACGATTAACGCGTCGGCCGGGACCCGGCTGCCGACCAGAGCCAGCGAACCCGCAGTTGTCTCCATGCTGTCATCCGTCGCGATATTGTCCTTTACGATAACCGGAATGCCATGCAGAGGGCCGCGGATCTGTCCCTGACTTCGTTCGCGGTCGAGTTGCCTGGCGATCTGTTCGGCGTCAGGATTTGTCTGGATCACTGCATGGAGGAGCGGATTGAGTCTTTCGATGCGGCGCAGATATCCACGCGTCAACTGCAGGCTAGTAAGGGCACCGAAGCTCATCATCCCTTGAAGCTCGGGGATGGTCGCTTCGACGAACTCCTCCGGGGTCGCCTCGGCCGAGGACGGAAAGAGCGAGCTGATACCTCCAGTGAGAAGGGCAGCGCCGCCCACGGCGGTTGTGCCCAGAAACTTTCGGCGGCTTAACGAATGATTAGAGCCGCGATTGCCGGAATTTTTCTTTTTCATATCGAATTTCTCATGCCTGCGATGTCTTTTCGGAATTGAAAAGACCGTATTTTGCGCAAAAAAAAAGATATAAAGCTGCGACTTTGGGCATTTTCGTTGCGCGCTGCGCGGGACGTGGACGCGATGTTGACAATAGGACCGTCTTTTCTGCTGACTTGTGGCCGCCGCTGTTCTCGAACTGACGAAGGAAGCAATCTCCAACGGGGGACGGGACATGCCCAGGGCAGTCACGCGAAATTTCAGCGCCGGCAGTCAAAATAAGATGCGCGAGTATCAGACGGTTCGTTGGTTGGCTGCGCCTCTCGGTCGAAGCTGGGGGCCGAAGGCGTCGAGCAGCGTTATTTCGTCACGTAGGAACCATCGGGACCGCGCTACTGCGGGACATATGAACTACCTCGCCGAACATCCCTAAAACGAATGGAAATAGTTGGATGTGTTGTGATTTGCGTTCTGACTTTCCGTTTCAAGGGTCATCCGGATGTTTCTCCTATGACAAGAGGCGGGGGCGGGAATCGAACCCGCGAATAGAGGTTTTGCAGACCCCGACCTTACCACTTGGCTACCCCGCCGGAACTGCGAGCCCGAGCGTAGGCGCGGGCTCTGAGGGTGTCAACGAACGCGCCGGGCGAATTGCGGGATTGCGCGGCGGTCCTTCGCGTGAACGTTAGGCGCCGATGGCCGCCCATTCTGCCGAACTCTTCGCCCGCGCTCAACGCCGCATTCCCGGCGGCGTCAATTCCCCCGTGCGCGCCTTCCGCGGGCTCGGGCGCGAACCGTTCTTCGTCGAGCGCGCGAGTGGCGCGAATATCTGGGATGTCGACGGCAAGGAATACATCGATTACGTCGGCACCTGGGGCCCGGCGATCCTCGGCCACGCGCCGTCGGTGGTGATCGAAGCGGTCCGCGCCGCCGCTGGTCACGGGATGAGTTTTGGTATCCCCAACCCGCACGAAGTCGAGATGGCCGAGCTGATCTGCGACTGGGTGCCGTCGATCGAGAAAGTGCGAATGGTTAACAGCGGCACGGAAGCGACCATGTCCTGCGTTCGGCTCGTCCGCGGCTTCACGAAACGCGACAAGATCATCAAGTTCGAGGGCTGTTATCATGGGCACGTCGACGCGTTGCTCGTCAATGCCGGCAGCGGCGCGCTCACGCACGGCCAGCCGGACAGCGCCGGCGTGCCGGCGGAATTTGCCAGCCTCACGATCTCGCTCCCCTTCAATAATTTCGACGCGGTGCGCGCGGCCTTCCGCGAAAACAAAAACCAAATCGCCGCGATCATCCTCGAGCCAATTCCGGCAAACGCCGGTCTTTACTTCCCCGCGCCCGGCTTTCTCGAGGCGCTCCGCGACGAATGCACGGCGCACGGCGCGCTCCTCATCTTCGATGAAGTGATGACCGGTTTCCGGGTCGCGCGCGGCGGCGCGCAGGAAATCTACGGAATCCGCCCCGACCTCACTGCGCTCGGTAAAGTCATCGGCGGCGGGCTGCCGGTTGGCGCCTTTGGCGGTCGCGCGGAGATCATGGACTGCC
>JBPCRH010000412.1:0-4990 GCA_050997075.1 Chthoniobacterales bacterium | reverse complement strand
CCGGCACCGACATCGTTTGCGCGACGCCGGGTCGCTTGCTCGATCTGCTCGAGCAGGGCGCGATGAACTTCCGCGACGTCAACATCCTCGTGCTCGACGAAGTCGATCGCATGCTCGACATGGGCTTCCTCCCCGACGTGCGCCGGATCGTCGAACAAATCTCGACCGATCGGCAGACCCTCCTTTTCTCGGCCACGCTCCCGCCGGAGATCGAGCGCCTCGCCGCCTGGGTTCTACGCGAACCGGAAGTGGTCGAGATCGGTGCGCAACGTATGCCCGCCGAGACCGTCACCCACGCGGTCTATCCGGTCGCGGCCGAGCAGAAATTCGATCTGCTCATGGCGCTGCTCGAGCGCACGAATTTCGACAGCGCCCTCATCTTTTCGCGCACTAAACACGGCGCCGATCGGATCGCGTCGCAGTTGAAGCTGGGTAAACATGCGGTCGCGGTGCTGCATTCCAATCGCACCCAGCGCGAGCGGGTCGAGGCTCTTGAAGGTTTCAAGAGCGGCAAATACGAAGTGATGGTCGCGACCGATATCGCGGCCCGCGGCATCGACATCGCGGGTGTCACTCACGTCATCAACTACGACGTGCCGGAGCATCCGGAAGATTATGTGCACCGCATCGGCCGGACCGGGCGCGCGCAGAAAGTGGGCGACGCCTTCACCCTCATGAATGGCGAAGAACTGCCGTCGCTCCAGGCGATCGAGCGTTTCATCGGGCAGAAGATCCCGCGGCTCAAACTCGAGAATTTCCCCTACATTTACACCGTCCTCTTCGAGCCAGAATCCGCCGCGGGCGGCAAGCGCGCGATCGGCGGGGGCCGCACTCATCGGGGTTACTCCTTCGGGCGCCGGCGCCGATGACTGAAGGTGCGCTCACGATGCAAGTCGAGCGCTGCATTTATCTCCTGCGCGGCGAGAAGGTGATGCTCGCCTTCGATTTAGCTGATCTCTACGGCGTCGAAACGAAGGCGCTCAACCGGGCGGTGAAACGGAACCTGGAGCGCTTTCCCAGTGATTTTATGTTCCAGCTTGATTCGGCGGAGTGGGAAGGTTTGAAGTACCAGATTGGCACTTCAAAGCGTGGCGGAATTCGGCGCGCCTTACCTTACGCTTTTACGGAACAGGGCGTCGCCATGCTTTCGAGTGTTCTGCGCAGCCCGCGGGCCGTGCAGGTGAACATCGCCATCATGCGCACATTTGTGCGATTGCGCGAGCTGCTGCTTTCAAACACCGACTTGGCGCGAAAGCTCGGGGAGCTGGAAAAGAAATACGACGTGCAGTTCAGAATCGTCTTCGACGCGATCCGCCAATTGATGAGACCTCCCGAGCCGCCGCCCAAACGCCGGATCGGATTTCGTTAGGCTAACGAGCCGCCGTCCAGCGATCGACCCAGTCGTTCACGGTCTTATACCAGAGCTGGCCGTTTTGCGGCTTCAGCACCCAGTGTCCTTCATCGGGGAAGTAAAGCATCTCCGAGGGCACGCCGAGGCGTTGCAGGGTCGTGAAGAGATCGAAGCCCTGCGAAACATCGAGGCGGTAATCGAGCTGACCGTGCACCACGAGCGTCGGCGTTTTGAACTTCTCCGCCGAAAGCGCAGGCGACCATTTGCGATACATCTCCCGGTTTTTCCACGGCGGTCCGCCGAATTCCTTTTCCGGGAACCAAAGCTCCTCGGTCGTGCCATAAGCCGACTCAGTGTTGAAAACGCCATCATGCGTGACCAGACATTTGAAGCGATCGCTGTGCCCAAGGATCCAATCGATCATGTAACCGCCGTAGCTCGCGCCGAGCGCGGCCTCGCGATTTTTGTCGATGAACGGATAAGTCTTCTCGGCGAAATCGAGCCCCTGCATGAGATCGTTAAACGGTTTGCCGCCCCAATCCTCGAGCACGCCTTCGGTGAATTTCTGACCGTAGCCGGTCGACCCGTGCGGGTTGATCACGACTACGACGTAGCCGTCCGCCGCGAACAACTGGGGATTCCAGCGGAAAGACCAATCGTTGCCCCAGGCACCCTCCGGACCTCCGTGGATGAGAAATTTGAGCGGATATTTTTTGCTCGCGTCAAAGTCCGGCGGCCGGATCAGGAAACCCTGCACGTCGGCATCCTCCGCTCCTTTGAATTGGAACGTCTGCAGCGGTTGCAGCGCGCAGGGCGCGAGCAGGGCGGTGTTGACCGTCGTGACCGCGCTGGGTCGGCCGGGCTGGATCACGTCGAGTCGCCAGATCTCGTTCGGCGACAGAATCGAGTTCCGGCTGAAATAGAGAAACTCTCCCTTGGCGCCAAAAATTAAATCGTCGGCGTGCAGTCGGGCGATCTCCCGCGGGGTCTTTTCGTCGAGCGTGAGCTGGTAGAGCGGCGCCTGGCCGTGGTCTTCCGCGCTGAAGTAGAAAGACTTTGAGTCGTGTGCCCAAACAAAACTTCCAACCCAGCGATCGAAAGCTTCCGTCGCGATCCGGATTTTCCCAGACGCACGATCGTAGAGCGCGAGCGTGAAACGATCGCTCTCGTAACCGCCGCGCGCCTGCGAAAGCCACGCGATCGATTTCCCGTCCGGCGAATAACGCGGGGTCGAATCGCTCCCGGGACTGGTCGAGATTTTCTTCGCGGCCCCGCCCGCGAGCGGCACGAGAAAGATCTCGTTGTTCGTGCTCGTCGCGCCCACTTCATCGACGTTGCTGGTGTAGGCGAGCTCCTGGCTATCGGGCGAAATCGCATACATCTCCGAACCGCCTAACGAAAAGGGGGGAGCGTCGTGATCGCCCGGCGTGAGATCGTGCGGGGCTGCGGGCGACACGCCCGCCTCTACATCGGCAACGAAGAGGTGGCTCCGCTTGAACTCGGTGACGCTGCTCCAATGCCGATAAAAGAGGTGCTTGAAGACCTTCGCCTTCACCTTGCTCTTTTTTAGTTCCTCCGCGCGCTCCTGATTGCAGGCGTCGTCTTTACAGTCGGGAAACACTTCCGACACGAAGACGAAATTCTTCCCATCGGGCGCCCAGATCGCGCTGTCCGCGCCGGTCGAAAGCGTGGTCACCTGCCGCGCCGGACCGTTTAATTTTCCCGCTGCCGAATCGAAGCCGACCAGCCAAAGCTGCGCCGGATCGGTTGCTTTCGAAGTGAAAAGGAGTCGCTGGCCGTCGGGCGAGAAACGCGGGTGCTCTTCCTCGTTCGACGATTCATTCAGGCGGCGCGCCTCGCCGCCCGCGGCCGGCACGATCCAGAGGTGCGACTTCTTCGTGTTCGCGGCGAGGTCGACGTCAGTGGCGGCGAAGACGACCCATTGACCATCGGGCGACGGCACCGGCTCGGCGAGCCGTTTGAGCTGCATCATCGTCTCGAAAGTGAAGGGCCTTTTGCCACTGCTTTGTTCGTTAGGGGCGGCGGCGAGCGGAAAAGCTAAAGCGACGAGCCCCCAGGCGATGACGAGTTTTTTCATAGGTATTTTTATAACTTAATCGGCAAATAACTCGATCGCGTCGATCAACGAATCGGCGATCGATTCCTTCGAGATCCAGCGTTGCAATCCCGCCGCCGGATCGTCTTTCGTTCCCGGCGCGAGCAGGAACACTTCCGTTCCATTCAGCCGCATTTTCGTGAGGATTTCGAAGACGGAAGTCTCGGAGCTGATGACGGCGTAATTGTCCGAGCGGATCTCCGTCAAAGTGGTCTGCGCACGCGGGCGGCGGATCGCTTGCAAGGCCGCGCTCATCGTGATCACGCCGGCGATTTTCGCCTCTTCGATCACGGCAAAACAAGCGTCCGCCGGATACGACGGCAGCGTGATCGCGAGCTCCGGCAAGGTCATCGCGCCGGGCAGCTTTACGAGTGCAGAGTGCGCGAGCTCGCGCGCGGGTTTCATGTATTGGATGTTCGCCTGCATCGCGCTCGGCATGCGATGGCCGCGGCGCATGAGCTTGAGGGTGTAGATGCTCTCGTTTGAAATCATCTTCCGCACCCCGTACGCGATCGCGACCGTGATCGTCATCGGCACAATCACGCCGTAGTCGAGCGTCATCTCGAAAATCATCACGATCGCGGTAATCGCGGCGCCGGTCGTGCCGCCGACGATGCCCGCCATGCCGACAACCGCGAAGGCCGCCGGGCTGATTTCCATCCCCGGAAAAATCGCCTGGAGCAGAATCCCGTAGGCGCTGCCTAAGGTTGCCCCGAGAAAGAGCGCCGGCGAAAAAACGCCGCCCGATGCGCCCGACCCGAGCGTGAGCGAAGTCGCAAAAAGCTTGAGCGCGAAAAGCAAAAGGAGGAACCAAAAGGAATGCAACGTCCCGGAAAGAACCTGCTGGATGGTGGCGTAACCGACGCCTTCGATGTGATACGCGCCGGTCTGGCGCAGGAGCAGGTAAATCAAAATCCCGAGCAGCAACATGCCGCTCATGTGCCGCAGGTAGGGATTGCGAATCCGCGCGTCGAAAAAATCTTCAAAAGCGTAGATCGAGCGAATGTAGAGAACCGAAACCAGACCGATCAGCAGACCCAGCACGACATACGCGATGAGCAGGAGCGGATGCGTGAGATGGAAATAATCCATCCGTAAATCCGGGATCGCGAAAGCCGGATTCGGGCCGAAGAAATAGCGCCCGACATAGCTCGCGCTCGCGGTTGAGATCACCACCGGCACGAGGGTCCAGACGCTGATCTCGTGCAGCAAAAGTTCCGCCGCGAAAAGCACGCCGCCGATCGGCGTATTAAAGGTCGCCGCGATGCCCGCGCCCGCGCCGGCGGCGATGAGCGTAGTGCGCTGCCAGGCGGGAAGACGCAGCCATTGCCCGACACTCGAACCAAAAGCCGAGCCGATCTGGATGATCGGACCTTCGCGCCCGACCGAACCGCCGCTGCCGATAGAGAGAGCCGAGGCGAGCGATTTCACCACTGCCACGACCGGCCGGATGATGCTCTTGTTATAATAAATCGCATCCATCACTTCGGGCACCCCGTGGCCGCGCGCTTCCGGCGCAAAGG
>JBPCRH010000350.1:0-9616 GCA_050997075.1 Chthoniobacterales bacterium | reverse complement strand
AGGGTCAGGGCAGGGGAATCGACAACCCGCACGGGCAGGCGCGTCTCCAGGCTGACCACGCGCCGAACGAGCTCGCCGAGATCGATCGCTTCCTTCTGCGGCGGGGGCAGGCGGGCGAGCCGCGCATAAGCCTGCATGAAGCGGCTGAGCGCGTCCGCGCGCGTCGCGATGACACTCAATCCGCTGCGCGCATCGTCCTGCCAATCGGGCGGCGGCGGGTCGCGCCGGAGGAGCGATTCGAGGCTGCCGGCGATCGACTTGATCGGCGCGAGCGAGTTGTTCATCTCGTGACCGAGGACGCGCACGAGCCGTTGCCAGGCAATGCGTTCTTCCTCGCGCAGAGTGCGGCTGAGGTCGGTGAGCACGAGGAGTTCGTAGGGGAGGCCGTGTTCGCGGAAGGCGCTTTTGCGCACCCCCCAACGACCGGAGGCGCCGGGAAAATTCAAGGTCAGCGGCGCGTCTTCATTGGCATCGAGACAGACCGCGAGCCCGAGATCGCTGGCGCGGCGGCCGAGCAGCTTGTCGATCGGCTGACGCAGTAAATTTTCGCCCGCGCGATTGACCAGCCGGAGGCGCCGCTCGGGATCGAAAGTGAAAACTGCGACGTCGATTTCGGCCATGATCGTGCGCAGGAGCGCGGTCGCTTCGAACGCGCCGAGCCGTTGTTTGCGCAGGGTTTCGCCGAGCTGATTGATCTCGAGGAGGACTTCGCCGAGGGCGTCATCGACGCGCGCCCCGCGGGCGCGAATCGAGTAATCGCCCTCGCGCAACGCGGCCAGCAGGTTGCTCATGGTTTGGAGCGGCCTCACGATATGTTCGCGCGTGCTCGCGAGAAAACCGAAGGCGCAGCCGACGATCGCCATGGTCAGCGTCCAGTCGACCTTGGCACTGAAATCGCCGAACCAAAGAAGCCCGAGCGCGACAAGCATCGCGGGCGCGCCGGCCGCGATCGTGAGCCAGGTGAGGCGGTTTTCGTGGGAAAGCCGCCTGCGATTCCGGGAATGGGGTGGCTTCGGCACGGTCCGCTAGCGGAAATGACGAAATCCGAAATCCGAAATCCGAATCAATGACGAAGGACAAATGACGAACATCCCACAGCACTCTTTTCGGCCTTCGGATTTCGTCATTATTTCGAGCTTCGGATTTCGGGTTTCGTCATTTCACAGTCCATATTGCTGAAGGCGTCGGTAGAAAGCGCTCCGGCTCAGGCCTAACGACTCCGCGGCTTTGCGCGCGTTCCCGTCGTTGCGCGCGAGCGCTTTCTTGATCAGGAACGCCTCGACCTCTTCGAGGCTCATCTCTTCGAGCCGCGGCGAGCCGTCGCCGGCGGTTGTGAGGCCGAGATCGTTGCCTTTGATCTGCGCGCTTTGCGCCATGAGGACGGCGCGCTCGATCACGTGATCGAGCTCGCGCGCGTTTCAGGGAAATTCGTGTTTCACCAGCGCCTCATGCGCGCCGGGCTCGAAGCCGGTCAGGTTCTTCCGATACCGCTCGGCGTGCTGCCGGAGAAAGTGCGCGGCAAGCGGCGCGATGTCTTCGCGGCGTTCGCGCAGAGGCGGGAGCGGTACCTCGATGGTGTTGAGGCGAAAGAGCAGATCCTGGCGGAAACGGCCGGCCGCAACTTCCTCGTGCAGGTTCGAGTTAGTCGCGGAAATGATCCGAACGTTGGCGTGCAAAGTCTTCGAGGAACCGACCCGCTCGAACTCGCCGGTCTCGATCACGCGCAGGAGTTTCGCCTGCTGGCTGAGGGGGAGGTTCGCGATCTCGTCGAGAAAGAGCGTGCTCTCATCGGCGAGCTCGAAGCGGCCGGCCCGATCGCTTTTCGCGTCGGTGAAAGCGCCCTTCACGTGGCCGAAAAGTTCGCTCTCGAAAACACCTTCCGAGAGGCCGCCCATGTTCACCGTGATCATGATCTTGCTCGCGCGTGCGGAGAGCGAATGGAGGGCGCGCGCGACCAGTCCCTTGCCCGTGCCGTTCTCGCCGGTGATGAGGATGTTCGCGTCCGAGGGCGCGACGCGCGAGATGAGCTCGATGACCGGGCGCATCCGCGGAGAATCGGAAATGATGCTGGGCATTTTCCCGCGCAGCAGCTCGTTCTTCGCCTCGGCCTGCTGACTTTTGCGGAGGGCATTGCCGAGGGCGATCTGGGTGCGGACGATGGTGAGGAGGCGTTCGTTGTCCCAGGGTTTGGGCACGAAATCGCGCGCCCCCAGTTTCATCGCCTCGACCGCGAGATCGATCGTCGCCCACGCGGTCATGACGACGATGGGGAGGTTTTCGTCGAACGCCTGGATGCGCGGGATGGCCTCGAGACCTTCCTGCCCGGAGGTGGTGTCGCGGGTGTAGTTGAGGTCCATCATGAGCAACGCGTAATCGCGTTTCTCGAGAGAGTTGAGAGCCGCGCCTAACGACGTCACGACATCGGTCTGGTAGCCTTCGCCCTTGAGCAAAATCCGCAGTGCTTCGAGGACGTCGCCCTGGTCATCGGCGATGAGGATGCGACTCACGGGTTAACGATGAACCGCATTTCTCGCGCGCCGTCAATTTCGCCAAGGTTGGCGCCAGTAGTGGTGGGGCGCCTTCTCGTCCATCTTCCCGCGGCGCTCCGACAGGTGAGTTCGGTATTTTCTCCTACTTCGCGAGCGTGTAACCCGAGCCATGAATTGGGACCGAGGCGACGCCATCCCCGGCGGCAGGATCTTGGTGAGACCCGCGGATATGGATTGCGCTTCTGCGGCCGCCTCTCCAAGGTTTTCGCGAGGCCGCGGGTCGCTCGCTGTGATTTCGCGGTTGTGGTCGCGGGGGTTGTCAGGCAAAAAGCGGACCGGCTAAGAACCTGCTGCGATCCATGAGCATGCACACCCTTCAACTGATCATCGTCTTCGCGCTCGTGGCGCTGGTCTTCACGGCCTTTCTGCGGGAGTGGTTTTCGCCCGATCTCGTGGCGATGAGCGCGCTCGGTATCCTGCTTGTGACAGGAATCCTCCGAACCGGCGATGTGTTGACGGTCTTCAGCAACGATGCGCCGATCGTAATCGGCTGCATGTTCGTGCTGAGCGCGGCGCTCGAGCGAACGGGCGCGATCGATGCCCTCGCGCGTGTCTTTCTCCGCCTCGCGGGTGCGAGCGAGCTGCGCGCTTTGCTCGCGTTGATGGTGCTGACGGTGCCGCTCTCGGCGCTGGTCAATAACACCCCGGTGGTGGTGGTGTTCCTGCCGGTCGTCCTTGCGCTCGCTCGGAGTACGGAGCTGAAGGCGTCGCGACTCCTTATTCCGCTTTCCTTTTTCTCCATCCTCGGCGGCACCTGCACGTTGCTCGGCACTTCGACCAATCTTCTCGTCGACGGTGTCGCCCGGCAGCAAGGGATGAAGCCGTTCGGCATCTTCGAGATTACTCCGCTGGGTCTGATTTACGCGGCGATCGGCGTGGTTTATCTGCTGCTGATCGGGCGCAAACTCTTGCCGCGCCGCGAGACGCTCGCCGCGCTTATCGGCGAGGGAATGGCGCGACAGTTTTTGATGCAGGCGGTCATCCCGGAGGGGTCGCCCCTAGTCGGCAAAACGATCTCGGAGACGGCGCTCGTTCGTTTGCGCGAAGCGCGCATCATCGACGTGCGGCGCCAGAGCGTGCGGGTGGAGACGCCGCTGAATGAGCACCGTTTCGAAGTCGGCGATCAGCTCCTCATGGAGACACCGGTCGCGGGCGTGAAAGGGATCAAAGAGATGCCCGGAGTCGTCTTTCAATCAGAAGCGGAATTGGGCGTCGAATCGACTGGAACGCGCGAAGCGATCCTGATGGAGGGAACCATCGAGAGTCGCTCGACCTTCGTCGGCCGGACGTTGCGCGACTTGAATTTCCGGCAGCGCTACGGCGTGCTCATCCTCGCGCTTCATCGTCAGGGGGCGAATCTGCGGGAAAAATTCGAGGACGTGTCGCTCGCGTTCGGCGACACGCTCCTCGTGCAAGGTCCGGCGGAAGGGATCAGCCGGCTTATGCAGGAGCGCGATTTTCTTAACCTGACGGAACCGAAACAGCGGGCCTTCCGTCGGGAAAAAGCGCCGCTGGCGATGGCGGCGATCGCCGGCGTCATGGTGCTGGCGGCGTTGAACGTCCTCCCGATCGTGGCTCTCGCGCTGCTCGCCGCGATCCTCGTCATCGCGACCAATTGCCTCGATTTTGAGGAAGCCTATGAAGCGATCGAGTGGCCGATCTTGTTTATCATCTTCGGTATGCTCGCGCTCGGAAAGGCGATGGAATCGAGCGGCGCGGCGCATCTCATCGCGAGCGGGGTGACCGGGGCGGTCGGGCATTTTGGACCCGCGGCGACGCTGTCTCTGATGTATCTGGTGGCAACGCTTTTGACGGAATTGATCAGTAACAATGCGGTCGCCGTGTTGTTAACGCCGATCGCCTTCGAGATCGCCGCAACCATGGGAGTGGACGCGCGACCTTTTGCGGTGGCGGTAATGTTTGGCTGCAGCGCGAGCTTTGCGACCCCGATTGGCTACCAGACGAACACTTATGTCTACGGCGCGGGCGGCTATCGTTTCGCCGATTTTCCGAAGGTGGGCGCGCCGCTCAATCTTATCCTTTGGATCGCGGCTAGTTTTCTCATCCCTCTTTTCTGGCCGTTCGTGCCCAAGCCGTAGTCTGCCTGGATGCCGCTAGGGCAGAGACTAGACGAAGCGCTTTGTCTGGCCAGGCTCGATTTCGCGGTTGTGATCGGTTGTGTTCTCAGGCAGATAAGGCCCGGCCAAATTCCTGCTCTGAGCCACTAGCGTGCACACCTTTCATCTGATCGTCGTTTTCGCGCTGGTGGGGCTGGTCTTCACGGCGTTTCTGCGCGAATGGCTCTCACCCGATCTCGTGGCACTGAGCGCGATGGGGCTGCTGCTCGTCACCGGCATCCTGAGCGCGGATGAAACGCTCGCCATCTTCAGCAACAGCGCCCCGGTGGTGATTGGGTGCATGTTTGTCCTGAGCGCGGGCTTGGAGCGAACGGGGGCGATCGATTCGCTCGCGCGTTTTTTTATGCGGCTGGCTGGGCAGACGGAAGGCCGGGCGCGGCTCGCGCTCGCACTGCTGACGTTGCCGCTTTCGGCCTTGATCAATCACATGCCGGTCGTGGTCGTGTTCGTGCCCGTGGTCCTCGCGCTCGCGCGCAGCACCGATCTGAAGGCGTCGCGATTGCTCATCCCGCTCTCATATTTTTCCATCCTCGGCGGCACCTGCACGCTCATCGGCACTTCCACTAATCTGCTCGTCGATGGAATTTCACGCCGGAGCGGCCTGGCGCCCTTTGGGATTTTCGAGGTCACGCCGCTCGGGCTGATCTTCAGCGCGATCGGCGTCGGCTATTTGCTCCTCTTCGGCAAGAAACTGCTGCCGCGGCGCGAGACGCTCGCGGCGCTCATCGGCGGCGACTCCGTGCGGCAGTTTTTTACTCAGGCGGTGATCAGCGATGCGTCGCCGTTGGTCGGGAAAACGATCGCGGAGACGCCGCTCGTGCGCTTGCGCGAAGCGCGGATCGTCGATGTGCGGCGCAACAGCGTGCGGGTGGAGACGCCGCTGAATGAGCACCGTTTCGAGGCGGGCGACCAGCTGCTTCTCGAGACGCCGGTCGCGGGCGTGAAGGGGATCAAAGAAATGCCGGGCGTGATTTTCCAATCGGAGACCGATCTCGGCGTCCAGCCGACGGGGGAGCGTAAAGCCATTCTCATGGAAGGGATCATCGGGAGCCGCTCCACCTTTGTCGGCAAAACCCTGCGCGACCTGAACTTCCGGCAGCGCTACGGTGTGCTCATTCTCGCGGTCCATCGGCAGGGGGAAAATCTGCGCGAGCGTTTTGAGGCTGTGCGGCTCGCTTTCGGCGACACGTTGCTCGTGCAGGGTCCGGCCGAGGGAATCAACCGCCTCATGCAGGAGCGCGATTTTCTCAGCCTGACGGAGCCGAAACAGCGCGCTTTTCGCCGGGAGAAAGCGCCCTTGGCGATTCTCGGCATCGGCAGCGTCATCGTGCTGAGCGCGTCTCATGTTTTGCCGCTCGCCTCCCTGGCCTTGGTCGCGGCGGTCTTCGTCGTGGTCACCCGCTGCCTCGATATCGAAGAAGCGCGCGCCGCCATCCAGTGGCGGGTTTTGTTCATGATCTTCGGGATGCTCGCGCTCGGCACCGCGATGGAAACGACCGGCGCGGCCCATCTCATCGCCACCGGCGTGATCGGCGCAGTTGGGCATTTTGGGCCGGCGGTGACGCTCTCGGTCACTTACCTGGTGGCGACTTTGCTCACCGAATTGATCAGCAACAACGCCGTCGCCGTGCTCCTCACCCCGATCGCTTTTGAGATCGCGGCCTCCATGGGCGTGGATGCGCGGCCCTTTGCGGTCGCGGTCATGTTCGGCTGCGCCGCGAGTTTCGCGACGCCGATCGGACATCAGACGAACACCTACGTCTTCGGCGCGGGCGGATATCGTTTCTCCGATTTTCCGAAAGTCGGCGTGCCGCTCAACTTCATCCTCTGGATCGCGGGCAGTGTTCTCATCCCGATCTTCTGGCCTTTTGTGGCTAAACCTTAGCGCAAAAAAAACGCGCGGAAGGCAGCCGGAATGCCGCTGACTCTCGTTTCCACAGTGCCGCCCGATTGGGTCGCACCAACAACTATGAAACGAACCGCACTTACTCTCCTTTGTTTCTCGGCTTTCGCCCTCTCGGCGATCGCGGAGGATGATACCAACGCAACTCCAACCCCGGCAGATAATTCCGGACGCAATGTCCGCGACCGCTCCGGGGATACCAAGACCTCCGGCGACCACTCGAACAGCTCAGCCGACATTGACATCACGGCCGCGATCCGTCGCGCCGTGATGAAAGATGATTCGCTCAGCATGACCGCCAAGAACGTCAAGATCATCACCGCCGACGGCGTGGTGACTTTGCGCGGCCCGGTCAAAACCGCCGCCGAAAAAGCGACCATTGCGAAGCTCGCCGAAGCCAATGCCGGCAGCGCGAAAGTGATGGATCAGCTCGAGGTGAAAGCCTCCGAATAAACGTTAGGCAACCAATAGAAAGAAACACCTAAGTCACATGTCAAAAACACAAGTTTTCTGCATCGCCAACAGTCATTCCAAAGCCGAGCAAATCGTCGAGCGCCTCCAGGCTTCCGGTTTCCCGAAAGAGGAAATCTCCATCCTTCTGCCGGACACGGAAGGCAAACACGATATCGGCCACGTCAAAGCCACCAAGGCACCGGAAGGTGCGACCACCGGAGCCGCCGCGGGCGGCGTCACCGGTGGAGTTATCGGCCTGCTCGCCGGCATCGGCGCGCTCGCCATCCCAGGCGTGGGTCCCCTGATTGCGGCTGGCCCGATCATGGCGGCCTTGAGCGGTGCGGCCATCGGCGGCACAGCGGGCGGAGTGGTCGGCGGCCTCATCGGCCTCGGCATTCCGGAGATCGAAGCGAAGCGTTACGAAGAGAAGCTCAAAGCGGGTAACTACCTGATCGCGGTGCACACGCACGATGGCGACCAGGAAGATCGCGCGAAGAAAATCTTCAAGGACGCGGACGCGGAAGACATCACGTCCTCGTCGATGTCTTCGACTCCGAGTTCGTAGTCTCGCCTTACTCTTAAGAAAGTGACGCCCCGTGTCGAAAGGCACGGGGCGTTTTTTGTGAGGGAATCAGGAGAACCCGGATTTTTAGCAAAAAGAAGTTCTTGGCGACGCCCGTCCCGGCTGTTAGGTCCGAGTCATGAAAACTGGAATCGCGGGGTTTCTCCTTTTAGGCGTGGCGCTGGTCGGCTGTCAGACGACCGAAACGCGTTACGGGAGCGTGAACGGGATGGCATAATGCAAGAACTGCAAAGCCATGATCGTCGGGACGTCGAATAGCACGAAGGTCAAGCTCCCGAGCGGCGGCTATGTTGGGGCGAATGTCGATCTCGGCTCCATCGATAAGTCGGAGACGCGCGCCGATGTGTCGAAGACTCTCGGGGTGATCAACCAATCGATCGTGAGTGCCTGCGAGGGTCAGAAGGCGGCGGCTTTTTCGGGGGACCGAGCGACTTATGATAACTGGGCGAAGGTGCAACAGAACCAGATCGTCAAGCTACAGCAGTTAGAGGAGCTCATGATTGGGCAGGAAAATGTGTCGGCGCCGGCTGCGACACCTGCGCCGGCGGTCGCGGAGACGCAGCCTGCGGCAATTGCCGAGGCTTCGCCAAAGCCCGCCCGAAAAAAGAAGGATGCGAGCCTGAAGAAATGGGCCTCCGCCTATTCACCAAGGCACTCCGGCAGCGTTAAGTTGCCGAAAGGCGCGAGAGTCGGGAAAGCCGGCGAAAACCGAAGGCGCCGCGCCCACTCCGCCGGTGCTAACTGAGGCCGTAAAAGCCGTGCTCGAGACTTAGCCGAAGAATCCACAGGCTCTGGGATTAGAGCCGAAGAGTTAGGCGGGTCATCCTCTTACCTGGAGGGATGAGCTCCGCGAATCCTCGCGCGGAGGGCGCGATCGTCACGTCATTCGGGTGCACGCGCTTCGGCGTCGCAGGAGCTCCGCCCTCCAGAGTCAGGAGCAAAGCTACGACTTGACGTCTTTCAAATACTTCTCGAGGAAATCGCGAATCGCATTGTAGGCGCGCAGCTCGTTTTCCTTCTTCGTGCAACCGTGACCTTCGTTCGGGAAGACGATGTATTCGACGACGCCTTTCTTCTTCTTGATCGCGGAAACAATCTCATCCGACTCCGCTTGGAGGACGCGCGGATCGTTCTTCCCTTGCAGAACGATCAGCGGCTTGGTGATCTGGTCCGCGTGAAAGAGCGGCGAGATCGCGCGCAACATCTCCAGGTCCGTCTCCGGGTTCCCGATCTCGGCGTAGAGCGCCTTACGCTGCGCTTCCCAGTAGGGTGGGATGCTTTGCAGGGTGCGAACCCAGTTGGCGACGCCAAAAATATCGACGCCGACGGCGAACTCCTCCGGCTTGAAGGCGAGCGCCGCGAGGACCATGTAACAGCCGTAGGAGCCACCCATGATCCCGACCTGGCCGTCAGCGACGTAGCCTAACGAATAAAGGAACTTCTTCGCTTCCACGCAGTCCCAGAGCGGCTCGTGCCCATGCTTGCGATCGTCCGCGGTGAAGAAGGTTTTGCCGTAACCGCTCGAGCCGCGGTTGTTCACGTCGAGCACGGCGAAACCATGATTCGCGAGATACTGCGCGAGCGCGTAGTAGGGCAGACGCGCCTGCCCGCCGGGGCCGCCGTGCACGAAAACAAGCGCCGGCACTTTGTGCTCCGCGCTGGCACCGTGCGGCCGGTAAAGGATCGCCGGAATTTCCAGCCCATCGAAGGATTTGTAGCGCACGACCTGTGACTCCACGAGATCTGCGGGATTGATCGCTGGGCTCAGGGTATCGGTTAGTTTTGCAACCTTCTTCCCGGCGAAGTCATAGCTGTAAAGGTTGTTCGGCGAACGCGGACCGTTGTGATAAAAGGCCATCTTCGTTTCGCTGTCGGAAATCTTCACGCCGGTGACGTCGCCGTCGGGAAGCGCCGGCAGCGGGGACGGGTTTCCCGTCGCGGTTTTGCCAACCCTCCCCCCTCTCCCGGGGGCTTCGTTCTGCTTCGTCCC
>JBPCRH010000343.1:0-4222 GCA_050997075.1 Chthoniobacterales bacterium | reverse complement strand
GCGCCTAACGAGTCGTGCTCGTGGAGCAGCCGCCGCGTCTCGACGGAAATGGAGCGGCGCGTTTTCGGCGCGACCCAGCGTTCTGCCGGCCGCGGGCGATCGCTCGCGAGCGTTTCGCGCAAAGCGTCGCCGAGGCGGCTGCCGGCGCTCTCCACCGGCCGGCCGATGACTTCCGCGGCACTGATCCCGAGAATCGTTTCCGCGGTCGGATTGAACCAGCGAATGACCGCTTCTTCGTCGATCGCCACGATGCCGGGCGGGATCGCTTCGAGGAGCGTTTCGGCGAGGGTTTTTTGGAGAGTGACTTCTTCGTTCAGGCGCGCATTCGCGAGGACGGTCGAGACGTGATCGGCGAGGAGCGTGAGCCCTTCGAGACTCGAGTAATCAAAGGGCTGACCGGTCAGGCGATGACCGAAAAAAAGCCAGCCGCTAATCCGGCCCTCCTGGTGCAGGGGGACGATCACTTCCGCGCCGAAACGATCGAGCGCGCGCCGGAGCATTTGCCGTTCTTCCGGTTCGGTGGTGTGCGAGAGATGGGAGCGGCAGACGAGATGCGCGCGCACTTCGAGCCAGCGCACAAGCGGATCGCGCTCGCGAAATTCCAGCTCACTCGTCTCCGGCAGGCAACGCAAACCGGCGCGCAGACGATAGCGTTCACTCTGCCGCACGCGCGCGAAAAGACCCACGCGCGACACCATCGCGGCATCCGCCAGACCTTCGACGACGCTGCCCATGAGGGAGTCGATCTTCTCGCCCCGATGAAATCCACGGGCAAATCGCAAGACCGGCAGCGGCGTTCCGGCGGTCCCGGAAGAAGCGACCGCGCCCGCCGGTTCCCGTTCGGGCAGGCGCGCGAGCGCCGGAGTGTGCGCCTGGCGCAGGGTGTGATTTTCTTCAAGCAGGCGGAGATGTTCGAGCGCGCGTTCGACTAACGTTTGGAAGCTCCGGCGATCGAGCGCGAGATCTTCCGCCGCGTAAATCCCGGAGTGCTCGGCATCGCGTAACGGCTCGGAAAGCGGCGTGCCCAGAGCAATGACCACGACCTGCGGCCATTCGTCCTGCACTTGCGGGAGGAGGTCCAGGCTCTCCTTCGCGCGCAGATCCATCAGGAGCAGCGCGGGACTGTTTTGCTGGAGCACGGCTTCGAGACGATCCGGCTCCTGGACATGGCGGAGGAGCGCACGATCGCGCAGGTAAGCGCGGCTCCGCCTAACGAGTTCCGCATCCTGGGTATAGAGCAGGCAGGCCGCGGGTGAGATCATGCCGCCGCCACCTCCGCCTGAAAACGGGCCAGCGGCAGGAGGATGTGGAAACTGGTTCCATGATCGAGTTCGCTCTCGACTTCAATCTGGCCGCCGTGCTCCTGCACGATGCCGTGGACGACGGAAAGGCCCAGCCCCGTCCCGTAATCCTTGGTCGTAAAGAACGGATCGAACACGTGCGGCACATCTTCAGGTTTAATCCCGGAGCCGTCGTCCTGCACGGTGATGCGCAAAATCTCCTGGACGTCTTCGGCGAGCGCTGCGGGCCAGGCGCCGGCCGCCCCGACCTCCGTCGCGACGGTGAGGGAGCCGCCCGTTTTCATCGCGTCCAAAGCGTTAATGAAAAAGTTGAGAAAGACCTGTTCGATCTGGTCGGCATCGGCGCGGATAGTATCCACTTCCGCGTGCCAGGAACGAACTAATTTTACATCTTTTTGATAAAGTCGATGGCCCACGAGGAGAAGCGCCTTCTCCAAAACCTCGTGCACGTGCATCGGCTTGAGCAGCGGCTTCGCCGGGCGCGCAAATCGGAGGAGCTGATTGACTAACGAATCGATGCGATCGACCTCGTGCCCGATGAGCGAGAAGAAGGTCTCGCGAAAATCCGAGTCCTGATAACGCTCCGGCAGGAGTTGCGCGAAGGTCTTGATCGAGACGAGCGGGTTCTTGATTTCGTGCGCCATGCCCGCCGACAAGGTGCCGAGGCTGGCGAGACGATCGCTTCGACGGATCTGCATTTCGAGACGCTTCAGCGCGGTGATGTCGGTCAAGACCATGAGCGCACCAAGCGGGTCGCCATTCTGGCTGTGAAAGAGCGAACTGCTCGCGCGCAGCACCGTGACTTTTTCGCCGGCGCGGAGGGTGACTTCGCGATCGCCCTGGCGCTCGCCGCTGCTCAGGGTCGCACTGAGCAGATCGCGCAGTTGTTCGGGCAGGTTGACGATTCGGCGTCCGAGGAGTTCGGAGGAAACCAGCCCGGTGATCTCTTCGATCTCATGGTTGAAGACGGTGATCGCTTCATTGCGATCGGCGGCGATTACGCCTGAGGTCAGATTTTGGAGCAAAGTTTCGTTGTAGATTTTCGCGTTCTGCACCTCGGTGAAGAGCTGCGCATTTTCGATCGCGACCGCGAGCTGGCCGCAGAGCACGCGCAAGGCGTTCTGCTCGACCGAGCCATAAATCCGTCCCGAACGCCGCGGACCGAGAAGCATCACGCCAGCGAGATGTTCGCGCGAGAAGATACCCATGGCCACGTTCACTACGAGCGACTGCATCTGCCGGCGCACGCGCTCCAGCTCCGGGGTCGAGCGGAGGCGATGGAGCTCGTCCAAAATAATCGGCTCCTGGGTTTTGCTCAGGTAAGCGATGATCGCCTGATCCTGGTGCAACTCGACGCGGGTGATGCGCGCATCTGTTCCCGTCGGCGCCTCTACCGCCGGGTAGCGCTGCGTGTAGAATTGCGGCTCGGGCAGGAGAATGAATACCCGTTCCGTGTCGACCGCCTGCGCGATCGTTAGGCCGAAGCGATCGAGCAGGTCTGCCATCGTGGTCACCGAGCGCAAAATCGCGGTGGCATGATTCATCGTCGCTTGGAAATCGAGCCGGCGCGCGCCGACGAAAAGACGATCCGCGAGGCTCTGCGAAACCCCCCGCGCCGGCGCCATCGCAAAGGCGATAACCAGCGCCGCGACGAGGTTGGCGAGCGTATTCCCGCCGGGTCCGAGGATTGGCACAAAGACGGTCACGCAAAGCCAGAGGACGAGCGAATAAAGCGCGACGAGATAGGCGGCGAGGAGCAGATAGGCGATCGCCCGGCGCATAAAATAGCCGACCTCGAGAATCTTGCGCGTGGCGATGCCATAGCCAACGACGAGACTGAAAACGACGGTCCGAAAAGGCGCGAACCAAAGCGCCCGCGAAGTTCCAATCAGGTAGTCGAGGAGGAACGCAAGGGCCACGGCAAAGCAGATCGCCCCGATCGCGCCGATGAGGATAAAGGTCAGCTCCGCTCTCTCACTTCCATTCGTCTGCTGGAGATCGCGGAAATAGGAAATGACGAGGATGAGAAGCGCCGGACCGACAAAGGCGGAGTAGTAAAAAACCCCGGGACCATAGCTCGGCCGCGGAGTTCCACTGATCGTTGTCGGCATGACGACGCCATGCAAAAAGAACGACGTGTGACAGAGGACAATGACCCCGGCCGTCAGCAGCACCCACCAGCGACAATGGATCAGCAAACTCCGCCAACTGCGGTGGCGCAGGCCGACCGAGAGCCGGAGAAAATTCAGCGCCATCGGGTAGAGCGCGCCGGCAACGGAGGCTTCGCGAATGGCCAGTTCAGCTCCAAAGGGCGTCTTGGCGATAAACCCCAGCAAAAGGCTGATAAGCCACAGGTCCATCGTGAGGGAGAGCATTAAAAAACATTGGTTCGCCAACCGGTGGCGATTGGCCATGAAGACGGAGAACCCCAGCGCAAACTGCAAGAGCAGCGCCGCGATTGTGGGCAGGACGACTCCGTTCATCGGTGTCGGCTCTTAGCTTCGGGAGAACCCGCCGTCTTCCGGCCGGACGCGTTCCACGATCATGCTGCTGTTACCCGCGCCGAGGCCGCGGACATTAACGAGCGCGCAGTTCAGGCGATTGCGCCGCGCGGTTCCTGGAACAAAATCCATATCATCTTGCCGCTGCCTGGAATCCAAATTCGCCGTCGGCGGCACCAAGTTATGCTGAAAGGCGAGAGCGCAGGTGATGACTTGGAACGGCCCGCAGGCGGCGAGCGGATTGCCGGTTACTCCCTTGATCGAACTCACCGGGGTGCGCCCGGCCGCCGACCCGAAGACCTTCTTGATGATCCGCACCTCCGCCGCATCCAGCCCGGGATGACCCGGACCGTAGGAGCAGACGTAATCGACCTCCTCGACCGTGCGACCGGCGTTTGCGAGTGAGATCCGCATGGCTCC
>JBPCRH010000317.1:0-6742 GCA_050997075.1 Chthoniobacterales bacterium | reverse complement strand
ATCCATGGCACCGCGACTGCTTTAAAAGGCAGCTTCCCATGGACTCTCACCCTCAACCGGGCAAGCCCACGAATGGCACCGACTTCGAGCTGAAAGCCATTCTCGTGGTCGATGACGACCAGCAACTGGCCTCGGCCTTGCAGTGGATTCTGGCGGACGAAAACTATCTCGTGGATGTCGCCTATGATGGCGATGAAGCGATCCTCAAGGTCAAGGCGCACGACTACGACGCGGTGATCTGCGACTTAAAAATGCCGCACCTGCGCGGTGATGCCTTCTATCTGCAGGCGCGCGCGCTGCGCCCGACTTTAGCCGACCGCTTTATCTTCATCACCGGTTACGCGACCGACCCGGGGATTCGCCATTTCCTGATCGAACAGGAAGTGAAGTTTCTCGTGAAACCTTTCCCGATTCCAGGGCTCATCGGCTGCCTCAAAGAGCTGCTCGGCTAAGCGCGCGCCGCGGCCGCGGCAGCACCAACGAAGAGGAGCCGAAGAAATCGGTCATTCCGAGCGGAGCGCAGCGGAGTCGAGGAATCCCGTGGAGTTGCTGGGAAGCAACGCTGCCGGGAGTCCCGCGACGGGGCTTACAGGTTGCGCGACGGGATCCCTCGCCTTCGCTCGGGATGACAGTTAGGCGTGCGCGCTGAGTACCTGCGCGCAGCGCCAGACTTCGTGGAAGGTGTTATAAAGCGGCGTGGGCGCGGCCCGGATCACGTTGGGTTCGCGGAAATCGGTCTTAACTCCAGCCGCTTCCAGCTTCTCGAAAAGTTCTTTCGGCCGTTCGTGGACGAGAATCGAGAGCTGACAACCACGGTCGTTAGGCTCGCGCGGGGTGATGACCGTGAACATGTCGGAAGGCGCGCGCTCGAGCAGGAACTGGAAGTAACCCGTGAGCCGGACGGATTTCGCGCGGAGCGCTTCCATCCCGCCGGCTTCATCGAAAAGCGCGAGCGACGTGCGCACCGGCGCGAGCGCGAGAATCGGCGGGTTACTGATTTGCCACGCGTCCGCCGATTGCACCGGCACGAACTCGGGCTCGAGTTGCATGCGGAAACGCGTCGCCGGATCGTTCCCCCACCAGCCGGCGAAGCGTGGTAGCTCCTGATTCCGCGCATGCCGCTCATGCACGAAAACGCCCGCAACCGCACCCGGGCCGGAGTTGAGATACTTGTAGGAACACCAGGCGGCGAAATCGACATTCCATTCGTGGAGCGCGAGCGCGGCGTTTCCGACCGCGTGCGCGAGATCGATGCCGACGATGCAACCGTGCCGCTGCCCGGCCGCGGTCAGCGCCGCGATGTCGATCAGCTGACCGGTGAAGAAGTTCACTCCCGCGAAAAGCACGAGCGCGATTTCCTCGCCGTGCTTCTCCAGCATCTCCGCGATGTCACTTTGCCGGATGACAAACTCCCCTTTCCGCGGTCGGACGATGAGGAGACACTCCTCCGGATCGAGCCCGTGATGCTCGATCTGCGATTTGATCGCATAGGTGTCGGAAGGAAATGCCGGCTCCTCCATGAGGATTTT
Source organism: Chthoniobacterales bacterium (assembly GCA_050997075.1). Classification (GTDB taxonomy): domain Bacteria; phylum Verrucomicrobiota; class Verrucomicrobiia; order Chthoniobacterales; family UBA10450; genus Palsa-1392. The sequence continues at coordinate 5,213 of JBPCRH010000317.1, read as the reverse complement.
GCGGCGCCTTTTTTTGGGGCAGTAAAAGGTCGCCATGAGCAGGTGCAGATTCACCGTCAGGCTGTTCATGTAGACGACCTCGTGCGGGAGCGCCCCGACCAGGCGCGCGGCCGGTTCGCGCAAGGTCGCGGGATAGGAATACCACGGCGTGGCCGCGGCGAAGTGTCCATCCACCCCGAGGCGCGCCCAGTCGTCCAGCTCCTGCTCGACGATTTGCCGCGTCGCTTTCGGCATCAGGCCGAGCGAATTTCCAACGAAGTAAATCAGCGGCTGCCCCTGCTCATCGACCGGCAGAAAGAACCGCTCGCGGAAACCGCGGAGGGCATCCTCGCGGTCGAGTTGCAAGGCAAAGTCTTCGTCGGCCGAGAAAGTCATGAGCGAGCAATCAACACCAGTGCGCCTGCGCTGACAACATGCGGCGAGGCGGGCGGGCATTGACCCTGCGCCCGAGGGCATGCCTTATTACTCCCCCTGCGCCCATGTATTACGACGACAATCCGGTCAGCATCAAATACCACGTCAAGCGCTACATCCTGCAGCATCGGCGGGAGTTCCTCGACAAGGTCGTGGTCGATCTGCCCGCCGGTTCCGGCGCGACCTCCCAAGTGCTGCACGACGTCGGCGCGATCGTTCACCCTTTCGATCTCTTACCGGAATATTTTAAAGTCGATGGCTTGACCTGCGCGCGCGCGAATATCCGGGAAGGCCTGCCGGTCGCCGAGGGTTTTGCCGACATCGTCTTCTGCCAGGAAGGGATCGAACACTTCAGCGATCAATATCGCGCGCTCCAGGAATTCAGCCGCGTGCTCAAGCCACACGGCTCACTCTTTCTGACCACGCCTAACTATTCCAGCCTGCAAGCGCGCCTGAGTTACTTCCTCTTCGAAACGGAGTATCACCTCAAGACCATGCCGATGAATGAGATCGATTCGATCTGGATGTCCGATGAGTCACTCACGGATGAAATCTATCTCGGGCATCTTTTTCTCCTCGGCATCCAAAAGCTGCGTCTCTTGGCGAAGCTCGCGGGGCTTGAGATCAAACAGATTATTGCCACCTCCGCTTCCCGCACCTCGATCATGATTCTCCCCTTCGCCTACCCGATTATTCTCCTGAATAATCGGTGGACTTACCGCAACCAGGTGCGGCGGGATCATAGCATTCCGGGCTCGCCAGCGGAGCAGGTTTATCGCGAACAGATGCGCTTGAATGGGAATCTCCGGTTGCTCGTCGACCGGCATCTCTTCGTCGAGTTCACGAAGGAAGCGGATCCGGCGGCGGTGCGGAAAACCTTGCGCTCGCGCCACACCACCTTCGACATGGCGACTTAGTGCAGCATTTCGCTGGGGGATAAGCTCCGCGAATCCGCCCCGGCACGGCGCGCCCGTCCCGCTGGCCACGGCGTCGCCGGAGCTCCGCCCTCCAGTTTGGCGTCGATTAGCTCGCGACGTGGCGAGACGTTTGCTGCGCCTGGCGTGCGACGACTAAGCGTCCTGCCCCAACGGGTGAAACCTTGTGATATTTCGCCAGCGGCCGCGAATCACTCAGGTAACAAAGCTCTCGTTTTCCTGCACCGATGCCTGCACTCTCGCCTACCATGACTGTTGTCGCCGATCCCGAAGTCTTTACCGCACTTTTGGAGAAGCACGCCGGTATTATCCACAAGGTCGCGCTCGGTTATGCGAACTCCTTCGCCGATCGCCAGGACCTCCGCCAGGAGATAACTCTCCAGCTCTGGCGCGCCTATCCGCGCTACTCACCCGAGCGTCCTTTCTCGACCTGGATGTATCGCATCGCGCTGAACGTCGCGATCTCTTTTCTCCGGCGGCATAGTCATCCGGCGCGACAGACTCTTCCCCTCGAAGAAACGGAGCACGATTTCGCGCCGGAGCCCGCTCCGAGCGACGACCGCGTTCTCCTCCTTCAGCAAGTGATCGCTGCTTTAGCGCCGCTCGATCGCGGGTTGATGCTGCTCTATCTCGACGAGCACAGTCATCGCGAGATCGCCGGGATTCTCGGGATCACGGAAACCAATGTCGCGACCAAACTCAACCGCCTGAAACAGCGTGTCCGCGAGGAGATGCTCAGGCTCAACCAACAAAACTCATGACTTATTCAGAACTCGACGATCTCAAAGCCACCTGGCAGACGTTGAACCGCAACCTCGAACGCCAGCATGCGCTCGCCTTTCACCAGTTCCGTGAAAACAAACTGAGCCGCTTCCGCTCCGGCTTTCGTCCGCTCGTTTTCGGACAAATTGTGCAGATCCTCTGCGGGGTTGCTCTAGCCGTGCTCGGGGGAAGCTTTTGGGTGGATCACCTCGGCGTCGCCCACCTCATGATTTACGGCCTCACGCTGCACGCCTACGGCATCATGATGATCATCTTCGCCGCGCGCGATCTCTTCATCATCCGGCGCTTCGATTACGCCGCGCCCGTGCTCGATCTGCAGAAGCAAATCGCCGAATTGCGGCGCTGGCACCTGCGCGCCGGGCTCTGGTTCGGCATCGCTGGCTGTTTCATCTGGATTCCAGCGATGCTCATGCTTTTCTACCGCCTTGGCGCGGATGTTTGGGCGCATAATCCGAGCGTGGTCGGATGGTTCGTGGTCAGCGCTCTGGTGTGCCTCGCCATCTTCGCCGCGATTGTGCTGATCTCGCGTCGGCCGGGCCGGGAGAAATTCGCGCGCGGCCTCGACAACAGTGCCGCGGGCTCCACCGTGCGCCGCGCGCAGAATTTGCTCGAGGAAGTCGCGCAGTTTGAGCGCGAATAAGCGTTTTAGGGCGCGAGGGCGATGACTTTTAGCTCGATCGCGATCGGCGTGGGTAACGCTCCCACCTCGACCGTCGTCCGCGTCGGATTTGGTTTCCCCTTGCCCGCGAAGTACTCGGGGTAAATGCGGTTGAAGATCGGGAAATCGTTCTTCATATCGGTCAGGAAAACGGTCACGTCGACGATGTCGTTCCAACACGCGCCGGCGTCCTCGAGGACGAGACGCACGTTTTCGAAGACGGCGTGGCACTGCGCCGCGATGTCGTGGCTGCGCACGGTTTGATCGGGGCCGAGGGTCACGCCGGGGATTTCTTTCGACCCGCGCACCCGCGGTCCGATCCCGGAAAGAAAAAGGAGGTCACCGACGCGGCGCGCATGCGGGAAAGCGCCGACCGGTTCGGCCGCGCGCGAGCTTTCGAAGGAATCGCTCATCGCAAAGTGACCGCTGGAGCACCGAAACGTTTCGCGGAACGGGCGCGCGCCTTCTCCGCTTCAACCGCGCGATTTTTCGGCGGCGCATTTAGTTTTAGTGCATCAAGCAACTCCTGCGCGGCGGCCGCGACCTGTGTAATCGCGTGCTGAAAAGCCTGTTCGTTAGGCTGGGAAGGATGGGTGAAACCGCTCAGCTTGCGCACGAACTGGAGCGCGGACGCGTGGATTTCATCCTCGGTCGCCGGCGGCGCGAAGTTCGCGAGGGTTTTGATGTTTCGACACATAATTTACTGCCTCAACTCTCTCATTCGGCGATACAGACGTTCTTTGGTTCGGTGAAAAAACGGAGCGCTTCATTCCCGCCTTCGCGCCCGACGCCGCTCTGCTTCATCCCGCCGAAGGGCACGCGCAGGTCGCGCACGAGCCAGCAATTCACCCAGACCGTGCCGGTGTGAATCCGTTCCGCGACGCGGTGCGCCCGCTGCAAATTTTGCGTCCAGATCGTCGAGGAAAGTCCGTAGTCGGTACCGTTCGCGTAACCGATTACTTCCTCCTCGTCGTCGAACGGCGTGACCGTCACGACCGGTCCGAAAATCTCCTCGCGATTCACCCGGCAACCGACCGGCAACCCGGTAATGACAGTGGGCGGAAAGAAATAACCGTCGCGGCAACGCTCGTTAGGCGCGGCCAGGGCGACGCCACCGGCCGCGATCTCGCCGCCCTCTTCCCGCGCGAGACCGACGTAAAACTTCACCTTCTCGAGCTGCGTCGCGGAGACGATCGCGCCTTGATCGGTCCCGGCTTCGAGCGGGTCGCCGACTTTTAGTTGCTTCGTCTTCTCGACAAATCGCCTAACGAACTCGTCGTAGGCCGGCCGCTCGACAAAAATGCGCGAGCCGCAGAGACAGACCTGGCCCTGGTTCGCAAAAGAGGAGCGCACACTCCCCGTGCTCGCCGCTTCGAGGTCGGCGTCGGCGAAGATCACATTCGGATTCTTGCCGCCGAGCTCGAGCGAGATTTTCTTGAAAAGCCCCGCGCCCGCGGCCGCGACCTTGCGCCCGGTCACCGTCCCGCCGGTGAAAGAAATCGTCCCGATTTTCGGATGCTCGGTCATTGGTGCGCCCACGTTCGCGCCCGTTCCGTGCACGATGTTGAGCACGCCCGCGGGGAGCCCGGCCTCATTGCAAATCTCGCCTAACAAATAGGCAGTCATCGGCGTGAGCTCGCTTGGTTTGGCGACCGCGGTATTCCCGACCGCAATCGCCGGCGCGATTTTCCAGCTCAACAAATAGAGCGGCAAATTCCAGGGCGAGATCAACCCGACCACGCCGCGCGGCTGGCGCAAGGTGTAGTTGAACGCGACGCCGTCCATGACGTGCGCCTCGTTCTCGGTGTGCAGAATCGCGGTCGCGAAAAAACGAAAATTGCTCGAGGCCCGCGGGATATCGAGGATGCGCGCGAGCGCGAGCGGTTTGCCCGTGTCGATCGATTCTGCGCGCGCCAATTTTTCGAGGTCGCGCTCGATCAGGTCGGCGATGCGCAGGATAATCCGCGAGCGTTCCGCGACCGGCGTGCGCGACCAATCGGCTGAGGCCGCCTCGGCGGCCGCGACCGCGTGCTCGACGTCGCCCGCGTCGCTGTCCGGCACGAGCGAGTAAGGCTTGCCCGTGGCCGGCTCGATGTTCTCGAGATACTTCCCGCCCGCCGGCGCGACAAATTCTCCGCCGATGAAATTACGAATCTTCTCGAGCGCTGCGGCCACGTCTACCGTTCGAGTAAAACCGTTCAGCTGACAAGCTCACCCTCGACGGCGATCGCCCCGAGCACGGCGCCGGCGGCGGCGGCGTGGGCGCTCCCGGTCCCGAGCTGCGCGATGACCGCGTCGAAATCCGCGACCATCTGTTCACGCCGTTTTGGTTCCTCGAGAAGCTGTAAAACTGCCTCGCTGATCGCCGCCGGCTGGGCTGCGCCTTGGATGAATTCCGGAACAATTTCGCGTTGGGCCAGGAC
>JBPCRH010000296.1:0-3606 GCA_050997075.1 Chthoniobacterales bacterium | reverse complement strand
CGTCTGCCGTGATCAGGTCCGGGCCGGCGGTGTGCGGGGTGGTAATCACGACGAGTCCCTGACTCATCGCTTCGCTTACGACGAGGCCAAAACCTTCGTGGAGCGCAGGCAGAACGAGGACATCGTGGCGCGCCATTTCCGCGAGAAGTTCGGAGTGAGGCAGGGAAGGAATCCAGCGGTATTTGTTAAGCAACGCCGGGCTCGGGACGGACTCGCTGACGCGGCGGCCGATGAGCGTGAAATCGACGGTGTCGGCGAGGCGCGCGATCGCGTCGAAGAGGTAAGCGAGGCCTTTCGCCTGGGTCAGCGCGCCGACGAAGAGCACACGTGGGCGTTTTAGTGCTTCGTTAGGCGCGCGGGCTTTGCCTGACGAGTTCGTGCCGTAGGGCACGACGCGGACCGGCGCGCGCAGGGTGCCGGCGGCGGCCAGGCTTTCTTTCGAGAAAGTGCTCGCGGTCACGACGAGGTCGGCGAGCGCGAGTTCCTCGTCTTTGCGTTCGAGTTTCGCCGCGCTGTCGGCGAGCGCGCCAAGGGTCGGCGCCCACTCCGGCTTTAGCTCCGCTTCTTCGCTTTGGAGCTCGCGCACTTTTCGCCAATAAACGATCGGGTGCTCGTAGATGCACTTGAGGCCGCGCGCTTTCGCCGCGCGGAAAGTCGCGAGCGCACCCGCGTCGTAGGCGTAAACCGCGTCGACGTTTGTCGCCGTCGCGAGGCGTCGGGCCACGCGCTGGTCGAGCGCAAGATAAACCGCATCGACGCTGAAAGGCGCCTGCTCCGACTGCGTCAGGCTCGACCACCCGAGCTGACCGGCAAACTGACGGCCCCATTCGCGCCAGGCGTGCGTGCGCAAAAACGGCGCGAGCTCCACCGGAAAAGAACGGCGCCGCAGCTCGCTCCGAACGCGCCCGGCCAGGCCTAACGAACGATCGAGCAGGCCGCCCTCGCGCCAGTTCACGCAGGTCCAGAATTCGGCGAGTAACTTCGCCTGCGCGAGCGCGAGGGCGGTCTGGCGCACGTTCTGATTCGCGGTCGGATGAGAGAGGATGATCACCGAAGCTTCCTCTGGAAAAGATCGAGATACCGCTGCGCGATGAGCGTCGGATGGAACTGCGCGAGATGTGCCGGCGCGTGCGCGCGCAGCTCCGCGCATTCGTTGGGCGAAGTGAGCAACCGCGCGAGCAAATCGGCGAGCGCCGCGACGTCGCCATTCGGAAAAGTCAGGCCGCATGGCCCGACGGCCTCGGGCAAACCGCCCCCGCTCGAGGCGACGACGACGCAACCAGAGGCGATGCCTTCGAGCGCGACGACGCCGAATGGCTCATGATAAAGGGACGGCACAACGAGAATTTTGTGCGCTTGCAGGAGCGCGACCAACTCCGGGCCGCGCTTCGGCCCCACGAACTGAATGCGCTCTGCCAGTCCGAGCTGCGCCGCCAGTTTTTCCATGGCCGCGCGTTCCGGGCCGCCGCCGACGATTGTGAGCCGGGCGTCAATTTTCGCGACCGCCTCGAGGAGCAGGTCGAGACCTTTTTCCGCAACCAGGCGGCCGAGAAAAATGAGTTCGTTAGGCCGGACCTCGATCGACGGACCGGCCGCAAAGAGGCGCGCGTCGAACGGATTCGGAATGATCTCAGAAGGCACCTCGAAAGAAGCCGACACCGCCCGGCTGATCGCCACGCTCGTGGTCTGCTCGGCGACGGCGTGTTTCAACCGGAGCGCGAGATCGAGCCCGGACGGAAGCCGGCAATACGAGCCCTGGTGCGTGATCACAATCGGAATGCGCTGGAGCAGCGCCGACCAGAGCGTGCGAATGCTCATGTTGTTCTGCCAGAAAATGTCGCACCAGCGCAGCGCTCGTTGCAATTCGCCTAACGAGGGCGAGCGCAGGACGCGATAGGGCCAGGGCGTTTCTTCCGGCGTCGGCGTTTGCGTGACCAAGATGACTTCGTGCCCGAGGCGCACGAACTCATCCGCGAGCAGTGCGCTTACGGTTTCGATCCCGCCAATGCTCGGCGCGAAGGCATGCGAAGAGATCAGGATTTTCATGGCGGACCGAACCGGCCGAAAACAAAATCGCGTACTCCGCGCAGACGCGCGCGGACGTTCGCGCCGATTGCGCGGGTGAGTGCGAGCCGGAGCGTGTTCCCGAGCAGGAGCATGACGCGACCCCAGGCCGCGCGCGCCCCGAAATGATCGTGCACGAGCAGGAGCGAATTGCGTGCGAACAAATAGCTGCGCAACGCGCTCGCCGTCGCGGTCCCGGGATTGGTCACGACCGCGCCCCAGATCATCGCGACTTTCCAGCCGCGACGACGCGCGCGCAGCCCAAGTTCGTGTTCGTCGCCATAGGCAAAATAGCGTTCGTCGAAGCCGCCGATCCCCGCGAGACATTCGCGCCTAACGAGCATGAGGGTGCCGTGCGGCGCATCCACTTCCTGCGCCGTCCCGCGCGGCCGGGGCGTGACCGTTTCCGGAAAAACTCCACGCTGCCGCGAGAGCCGTGCGACGTACGGCTCGGTGTATTGCGGACAGGCGATCCCGAGCTGCGCATCCTCGCGGGCGGAGTCGAGGAGGAGGCTGAGACAACCCGGCGCCGGGTCGGAGTCATGCGCGCTGATGAAACAGAACGGCGGCGATTCCTCGTGCAGCCAGCGGTGCAGGCAGACGTTAAGCGCACCGCCCCAGCCGCGATTACTTCTCAGCCTAACGACGGCCACTTCGGGCGGGAGCGCGTCTTTTAGTGCCTCAAACGCGGCGGGCTTGGAATCATTGTCGATCACCGCGAGATCGAGGGGCACACCCTGCGCGAGGAAAGCGCGCACGGTCGCCGCGCAAGCCTGGGGCGCGTTCCAATGCACAACGAGCAGCTTCGTCGCCGTCATGAGTCGAGTGCCTCCGCGACCGTCGCGGCGAGCTGTGCCGAGGAGGCGTGCGCGCGATACCACTCGTAGATCGCGCGGGCGACGGCCGGTCGCGCACTCGCGGACGGAAGATTGGCCGTCGTGAAAGGCCCGGGCATTCCGTCCGCGATCGCGGAGGTCGCCGCAGGAAAAACCGGGATCACGCCATGCGCGCAATAGGCCGCAAAGGTGGTCGACTTCAGCACCGCGGCCATCGGCACATCGACGGTCTCGAAATAGTCGATCCAGCCGAAAGCGCTCTTGGCGAGAATCCCGGAGGCGGTTGCGGCCGGGACGTCGGGCAAATAATGCGCCGCGTCGAGCTGCTCCCGAATGTCCGGCGTGTCGGTGCCGCCGACGACAAACAATTCGCCGGCGTCGGGAAACGAGCGAAGCGAACGCCGAATCAATTCGGTGCCGCCGCAGATCACCCAGCGTTGCGGATCGCGCTCACCAACTTCCTCAGGACTCAAGTTTGGTTCACCAAAAGTCGAAACCACTGGCCGAACGAGAACGCGAGTCTCGGGCGCAAGTTGGCGGAGAGAGGCAGCGAGCGCGGCGCTGCTGACGATGCCGACCGCGGAACGTTGAGCGATCGCGCGGGCGATTCGTTTCTGAAGCGGCTGGAGCCAGAAGGCGCTCCCGCGCCACGAGCTGGACGCGTAGAGCTCGTGAAAAATCGTGACCAACCGGTGGCCGCTCCCCG
>JBPCRH010000292.1:0-9302 GCA_050997075.1 Chthoniobacterales bacterium | reverse complement strand
TTACCGCGGTGGCGAGATTCCGTTGCCGCCCTATCTCGCGCGCCCGGCGGATGCAGAGGACGCGACCCGCTATCAAACCGTCTTCGCAAACGCGCCCGGTGCGGTCGCGGCGCCGACGGCGGGTTTGCATTTTACGCCGGAAATTTTGGAGCGGTTGCCCCACACTTTTGTGACCCTGCATGTGGGGACGGGCACGTTTCGCCCGGTGCAGAGTGAGACGATCACGGAACATCGCATGCATGCGGAGCGCTATGCGATCACACCGTTTACTGCTTCAGCGCTCAACGCCGCCGAGCATCTGCTCGCGATCGGCACGACTTCGGTGCGGGTATTGGAATCGGCGGCGCGCGCGAGCGGCGAGTTCACGGCGGCGGAAGGCGCGACCGACATATTTATTTATCCGCCGTACGAGTTTCGCGCGGTCGATCGGTTGCTGACCAATTTCCATCTTCCGCGCTCCACCTTGCTTATGCTCGTAAGCGCTTTTGCCGGGCGCGAGTTCGTCCTCGAGGCTTACGCGGCCGCGGTCCGGGAAGGTTATCGCTTCTTCAGCTACGGCGATTGCATGTTGATTCTGTAGCGGGGGTCTCCGACCCGCGAATCTGAAGGACGCGGGTCGGAGACCCGCGCTACATTCGCGCGATGGACACTCCGGATACTCCATAAGGCGAGCTCGTCATTCGCACGATCGCGATGCCGGCCGATACGAATCCGAACGGCGATATTTTTGGCGGTTGGATCATGTCGCAGATGGATCTCGGGAGCGGCATTCTCGCTTCGAAAATGGCCAAGACCCGCGTCGTCACCGTGGCCGTGGATGGGATGTCGTTCCTCCAGCCGGTGCGGGTCGGCGACACCGTCGCCTGTTATGCGCGGGTCGAAAAAGTCGGGCGCACCTCAATGCGAATTCCGGTCGAAGTCTGGGTCCAGCGCTACATGCGGACGGAGCAAACGCTGGTCACGCGCGCGGTCTTTACCTATGTCGCGGTCGATCCCGCAGGTCATCCCGTCCCCGTCGAACGGCTGTAATCGTCAGGGGACGTTCTCGGCCACCGCCACCGGGCTGGAGGATTCCGAAGATTCTTCCGGCATGGTCACGGGCATCGCCGGTTTGTTGGAATGAAACATCTTCTGCTGATGGACGCGGCCCTGGCTCGACTTGCGGATGTAGCGCGCGTAGGCGGCCTGTTGGCGGCCGCTCGCGCTGAACATGGAACAGGCGGGAAGAAGCAAGGCGACCCCGCCGAGCATGATCAGGTGATGAAATTTCATCGGCTCAGACGGAAGCGAGCTGCCGTTCTGGCTGCGGAGTTTCCAGGGCGAAGAGCCCGGTGCGGACCAATTCGTCGACGGCCTTGTAAACCTTGAGATCGCAAAACGGAGTCTGCGGCGCGAGATCGCGCAGGGCGATCGGATTGCTGTAAGCAGTCTGCCAGACGGCCTCGGCGACTGGGCGGAACTCAGCGAGCGCGGGCTTGTCCCAGACAAGGTTGAGTTGCTTGCGGCGGACGGTCGCGGCGCCGTGGCGCAGGCGTTTGCGCACGTCCTCGAACTCGTCGCGCATCTGGATGGCGTTGATCAAAATTTCGTCAGCCTGGCGCGAAAGCTCGCCGCCGGTCTCGCCCGGCGGGCGCGGATCCGGGCCGTTCGCGAAGGAGAAGGTCGCGCCCGGATCGTCGTGCAAGAAGAGCTGCCAGAAGGCTTCCTCCCCGGCGAGCTGGGCGAAGCGTCCCGAACGCGGCGTGCCCCGTTCGAAGAAGAACTCGGAGACTTTCTCGCCCGCGGCGTCCGTGATCGTGAGCAGGCCGGTTTGCTGCGAGTGCAGGATGGTCTGGTAAATGGTGATGACGTCGAAATTCGCGAGGCTGCCGGTGAGCTCGAGGACGGAATGTTGCGAGCGGACGAGCTCGGTCGTCTGGAAGAGGCGCGCGGCCAGTTTCTCAGAGAGGAAAAGGAAAAACGACGGGACCCGCGCGAGCAGCTCGGGGAAATCGCTCCGGCGAAAACATTGCACGCTGAGTCCGGCGCGGGCTTTGGCGGAATGATCGCGCGGCCGGTTCAGGAGCGGCCCGATTGTCCCAAAAATCTCGCCGCGGGAAACCACCTTCGCGGGCGCCCCAGGCGGGGTTTTTTCCAGAATCAGCTCGGCGGCGCCGCGGTTGACGATGAAAAGTTCTTCCGCCTCTTCACCCGCGGAGTAAATCTGGTCCCCTTCGCGAAAGTGCCGGACCTGCGAAAACGCCCCGACCGCTTTCAGCTGGATGAGGGGGAGCGAGGTGCAATAGGCAAAGAAATCGCGCTGCTTCACTTCCTGCTTCAAAGCAAGAGTCGTGCAGGCTGACGGGCGATTTGCGGGAAAAAAATGTGGGAGAACTGCCGCTTTCCAAGGCCGGTTTTCTTCGCTACTCCTTGGCATGACCGGGCTGGCCTACCTCTTCGAGCGGTTTCCCTCGTTCACCCAGACTTTTTGCTACCGCGAAATCGTGGCGCTCCAGCGCGAAGGCGTTACCCCGGCGCTCTTCGCGATTCGTCGCCCGCGGGACGAGCCGCCGCAGGAATGGGACCCGGCGATCGCGCGCGCGGTCCAGTATTTGCCGGGCGACGACGAGCTCGTGCGCGAGATCGATCGCGCCTTGCGCAAAGGCCAGCTCCCGGAGGCAGCGGCGCGCGAGCTCAAAAGCTGGGGCCGGCAGAGGGACTTCCTACGGCTCTACCAGGCGGCGTGGCTCGGCCCGCGCCTCCAGGCGGCCGGGGTTCGGCATCTACACGCGCACTTCGCGGGGCTGGCGGCGCGAACGGCCTTTTGGGTCGAGCGTTTTTTCGGGATCGGCTTCAGTTTTACGGCGCACGCCAACGACTTCTTTGCGCCGAAAGAGTTCACGATTTCGTTAGGCAAACTGATCGCGGCCGCGCGCGCGGTCGTGACCGTGAGCGACTTCGGGGTGAATTATTTGCGCGGGAAGTTCCCCGCGGAGGCACTAAAATTTCGGCGCGTTTACAACGGGATCGAGCTCGAGCGTTTTCAAGCTGCCACCTTCACGGAAACGCCGCCGCTGATTCTTTCGGTCGGTCGCCTGATCGAGAAAAAGGGTTTCAACGATCTCATCGCCGCCGGCGCTTTGCTCGCGCAGGAGGGCGTGGGATTTCGAACTGAGATCATCGGCGAAGGTCCGCTCGCCGGGGCGCTCCAGGCGCAGATCGAGCGTGCGGGCCTCGCGAACAAAGTCACGCTCGTGGGCCCGCTGCCGCAGAGTGAAATCAGCGCGCGTCTCGCACACAGCTGGGTCTTCGCACTCCCCTGCGTGACCGAAGCGGGCGGGGGCATGGACAACCTGCCGACGGTGGTAATGGAAGCGATGGCGGCCGGGCTCCCGGTCGTCTCGACGCCCCTCGGCGGGGTGCCGGAGATGGTTGTGGACGGTGTCACCGGCCTGCTCGTCCCCGAGCAGGCGCCCGCGGCACTAGGCACCGCGCTCGCACGCCTTCTCGGCGATCGCGTGCATGCGAGTTCGTTAGGCAGAGCCGGCCGCGCGCGCGCCGCGGAACTCTTTGCGAGCGAGCGGAGCGCGCGGGAACTGCGCGCGCTCTTCGCTGCGATCGGCTGAGTCATCCCGAGCGGAGCGGAGCGGAGCGAAGTCGAGGGATCCCGTCGGGTTTCCTTTCCCCCTGCGCAGCAAGCGAGTCGCGCGGCGGGCGGGGCGGCGGAAGATTCGCGGCTGAGCTTCCCCGCCATTCCACGGGATCCCTCGGCTGCGCTCGGGATGACGGGATGGGATGACGCGGATTCCGCCTTGCGTCCTGGCCTTGCGGATCAGATTCTAGGTCATGCACCTTCGTTCTTCCGGCGGCCTCGCTTTACTCGTCTCACTTTTCTTCGCATCCATCACCTTCGCCGGGGCGGATCAATCGCCACGGTGGATCGACCCTTACCAGAAGCTTCTCAGCAAATACGTCACGAGCAGCGGGGTGCATTACGCGGCTTGGAAAGCCGACGCGGGGGACATGGCCGCGATTCAACAGGTCGTCGACGGGATCGCGCAGGAGAAGGTTTCCGGGATGAGTAAAACAGAGCAGCTCGCCTTTTACATCAATGCCTACAACGCCTGGATCCTCCATGAAGCGCTCGGCAAGTATCCGACCAAAAGCGTGAAAGATTTGCTTTTCACCTTCTTCACCGGCCAGCGGATCAAGGTCGCGGGTGAGCCGATGAGTTTTAATCACCTCGAGAAGGACATCATCCGGCCGAAATTTGGCGATCCGCGCGTGCACTTTGCGCTCAACTGCGCGAGCCAGAGTTGCCCGCCGCTGAACCCGGAGCCGTTCCGGGCCGATCAGCTCGATGCACAACTTGAGAAGCTCGCGGTTGGGTTCGTGAATTCGCCCAAGGGGGTCAACTATTCCCCGGCGAAAAAGAGCGCCGCGCTCTCCGCGATTTTTGATTGGTATAAGGACGACTTCAAGGCGGCCGGCGGCCCGCTCGCCTTCGTCAACAAACGGCGGAAAGAGCCCTTGCCTAACGACGTTAAAATCACCTATCAAAAATACGATTGGTCACTGAATGAGGCGAAATAGATGAGCGTGGGCACGGTCGAAACGAATCGCTGGTCGGCGCGTTGGCGCGCTTTTCGGCAGCCGGTGACGGAGGAGAAATCTCGAGCACTAAAAGAGCGCTGGAATTCCCTCCCGGCCGAGCTCCAGACCGATAACCAGATCGCCGGTCGCCATCTCACGCACTGCGGATTTACCCTTGGCGCGAGCTATTGCTCGTTTCACTGCACGCATTGTTACCTCCCGAAAAACGCCAACTCCATTCCGATCCCGTCGATGGCGCAGGTGCGCGAACAGATCGATGCGAACCGGCGTTTCCAAGGGCCGGGCGGCGGCTTGCAGATTACCGGCGGCGATGTCGCCGATGCCTATTGGCGCGCGGGACGAGCCGATGAGCTGGTCGAGATCGTGCAGTACGCCTACTCCGTCGGGTCCATTCCAATGCTCATGACCCACGGGCAGACGTTGATCGAGCAGCCGGAATTTTTGGAGCGGCTCGTGGTTGAAGGCGGCCTTCGCCAGATCTCCGTGCACATCGACATGACGCAGGCGGGCCGGCACGGTTACCCGATCGGGCGGATCAAATCGGAAGCGGATTTGCACCCCGTGCGGCAGGCTTTTACCGACCTCGCGCAGCGCGTCCGGGCGAAGACCGGGGCGCCGCTCGAGTACGCGCTGAGTTTTACGGTCACGCGCAAAAACATCGACGACGTGCCCGAAGTCCTCCGCTGGTATCTGGCCGATCCCGAGCGCACCCACATCTGGCGGATGATTAGTTTCCAGCCCGAAGCCGACACTGGCCGGACGATTTATTCCGAGAAACCGATCACGCCTGAGGACGTCTGGGAAAAAATCTGCGAGGGCGTTGGGTTGCCGCTCCGGCGCGACGTTTCGATTTTTGGTCACCCGGCCTGCAACAGTTGGGCTTCGCTGCTCGTCGCGCGTCCTTCCGGGAAGATCTTTCCGCTTCTGCCGGATGATAAAAAATTCGACGCCTTGTTCGGCGAAGTGCTGCGCAGGATCGGCGGGCTTTCGCTCGTGAACGACGACGCGGGCACGCCTCCGTTTCGCTTGCTCGGCGTGCTCCTGCAGAACCCACTTTTGGCCGCGAAAACGCTCTACCGCCTCGCGCGTTACATGACTTCGCGGCAGGCGCCGCCGGAGATTTTGCGTTCGCTCCTGCGCGGCCAAGTGCACACGGTCGGTGTGGGCATGCATAACTTCATGGACGCTGCGCAGGTGGCGAATGCGGCGAACGACCCGGAGACGCAGGCGCGGCTCGACTCGTGTGTTTTCAAGGGTGCGGTGAAACGCAACGGCACCTGGGAAGCGGTCCCGATGTGCGCGATGAACCAGGCGACCTGGTCGGAGGTGTACGACGGGCGCTTGCAGGATCCGGAGCTCGTTAGGCGACCGCAGGTGCCGTCCCGAATTCCCGAGCCCGCGCTCAACCCGAACCTGTAGACGTCTCCCTCCGTGAGACGCGGGAGTTGCCTCCCATGCGATCGACGCCGACCCCCGCGCTTCGCAGAGCGACGCGTCTACAGAAAAGCGCGCACCTTCTCGACCGCGCGCAGGTAAACCTTGTGCGGGCCGCCCCGCATCAGCTCTTCCTGCACCAGGCTGACGGGGTCGCCCTTGCCCGCGGGCAGGAGCTGCTGCATCTGCCGACCGCCGGTGCGACCAAAGGAAACCTCAAGCAAATCCGCCCCGGCCTGATGCCGGATCTGGAACTCGGCGGTGGCGCTTTTTACCGTCACTTGGTTGATCGATTCGCCGGCCTTTTCGGCGAGCGTCACTTTCACTGCCGACTTCTTTTCGCCGTTCGTTTTTTCGAAGCCTAACGAATTTTCTGAGTTGCTCGGCTGCTCCCATTCGAGCTGCGCGGCGAGCCAGCCGGCGAGGAGGAGCGCGGTCGAGCGGAAACCGGGAGCATGCGTGATCTCGACGCTCGCGAGCTCGGCGAGATGCCGATGCGTGATCGGGTGATCGAAAAATTGCGCAAGGGCGATGCGCACGTACACGAGCCGCACCCAGTTCAGGTCGCAGAGGACCATGCGCTGGCGCGCTTCCTCTTGCGCGGCCTCGACCAGATTCATCTGCGCGCGGAAATCGCTCCATTCCTGGCTGTCGTAAATGACCCGATCGACCCAGGCCCAGAGCTGTGAATCCATCGGCGCGCGGAATTCGCCCTGCCACCAAAAGGTCAGGGGAAGATCGGAGTCGAGCTGCGCGAAAACGATGTTCGGGAGGAGGGCCGCCGACTCGCCCTGGAAGGAAAAGGAAAGCTGCTCCGAGCACATCTGTTTACTGCCCGCGCGGCTGACGTGGCAGTGCGCGCTCACCCAGGCCTCGACCGAGCTGCCGCTCGCGCTCGGATCGGCCGCGATCACGATTGCGCGGCAGGCGTGGTCCTCCGTGATCTCGGAGATCAGGGCGGTGTTTTTGCCTAACGAGTCCGGTGCTTCGCTGTAAACGGCGAGGTTGATGAGCGAGGCGCGCGTCATCTCGCTGCCGGATTGGTCCCAGAGCTTCTTCAGCTCGCGATCGATCTGGCCGATCTCGACCGGCATCCCGGGGGAAAATGTTTCGGTGGTGGCAGGCATGGGGTGTCGCGCTTAAGGCAGGAAAAACCGGTCATCCCGAGCGGAGCGGAGCGCAGCCGAGGGATCCCGTGGCGCTGCCGTGAAGCTCCTGCGCGAAATCTTCCGGGCACCCCCGCGGGATCCCTCGACTGCGCTGCGCTCCGCTCGGGATGACTCGGAGATCGTGCCGCCTGCGGAATGTTTCTTTTCGTGCATCTCCTACAATCTCCGCCAGGTCCGGCCGTCGCGGGCGAGGAGTTCGTCGGCTTCTTCGGGGCCCCAGGAACCGGCGGGATAAGTTGCCAAAATCGGCGCGCCTTCTTTCGCGATCCAGGCTTCCTCGAGCGGGTCGATCACGCTCCAGGCCTGCTCGACTTCGTCGCGCCGCGCGAAGAGCGTGGCGTCGCCGCTCATGGCATCGAGGAGGAGGCGTTCGTAGGCCTCGGGGCTCGCCTTCCCGAAGGAGGTGCCGTAGTGGAAATCCATCTTTACCGACTCGATCCGGAAGCTGGTCCCGGGGACCTTCGCCTGCATCCGCAGCGAGATGCCTTCATCCGGCTGGATGCGAATGACGAGCACGTTCTGGTCGAGCGCCTCCGATTCCCGATTGAACAAAACCTGCGGCGCTTTCTTGAAGTG
Organism: Chthoniobacterales bacterium; assembly: GCA_050997075.1. Classification (GTDB taxonomy): domain Bacteria; phylum Verrucomicrobiota; class Verrucomicrobiia; order Chthoniobacterales; family UBA10450; genus Palsa-1392. The sequence continues at coordinate 1,530 of JBPCRH010000292.1, read as the reverse complement.
CACGGAAATTTCGGTGCCCGATTTCGGGAGCCGTTTTCCGACCCGGATGTAGAACGGCACGTTCGCCCAGCGCCAGCTGTCGACGCGAAGTTTTAGTGCCACATACGTCTCGGTCTGCGACTCCGGAGCGACGCCGTTTTCCGCGCGATAGGCCGCGACTGGTTTGCCGGCGATGGCGCCTTCGCTGTATTGCCCGCGCACGACATCGCGCCCGATATGCTCGCCTTCGAAGCGCCGGATCGAGCGGACGACTTTCACTTTTTCATCGCGAATACTGTCCGCGCCGAGATCGGTCGGCGGCTCCATCGCGACGAGGCAGAGCAACTGGAGAAGATGATTCTGCACCATGTCGCGGAGCGCGCCCGCGCCTTCGTAGTAGCCGGCGCGTTTCTCGACCCCGAGCGTTTCCGCGGCGGTGATCTGGACGTGATCGATGTGATCCCCGTTCCAGAGCGGCTCGAAGATCGCGTTCGCAAACCGAAGCACTAAAATATTCTGCGCCGTTTCTTTGCCGAGGAAGTGATCGATCCGGTAGGTCTGGTTTTCCGAGAAGGCGCTCTGGACGACCTCGTTGAGATGCTTTGCCGAAGCGAGATCGGTCCCGAACGGTTTCTCGAGAATCACGCGCGCCCAACTCCCTTTGCGTGCCTTGTTCAGTCCGGCTTTTTGCAGGTTCTCGATAATCGTCTCGAAAGCGTCGGGCGAGGCCGCGAAATAAAACAACCGATTGCCGCGCGTGCCGCTTTCCTCGTCGAGTTTATCGAGACGTTCGGCGAGTGTTTTGTAGCCGGCTTCGTCGCCGAACTCGCTCTGGTGGTAGTAAAGGGCGTCGGCAAATTTATCCCAGATCTCGTCGCGCACGGTCTGGCGGGAAAACTTTCGCGTCGCTTCCCCCATCTCTTTGCGGAATTCGTCATCCGTCTTCGGGCGACGGGCGAAACCGATCACGGCGACCGCGGGCGGAAGCTCGCCATCGGCGGCGATATTATAGAGCGCGGGGACGAGCTTGCGGTGGGTGAGATCGCCGGTGGCGCCGAAGATGACGACGGCGCAGGGCTGGGGCACGGCCTTGTTCGAGAGCCCTTCGCGCAAGGGGTTAGCGTTTTCCTTCATATGTTTTTGCTTCAAGCGATGGGCAGGTTAGGCAGATTCGCGCGCCGGAGTTAAGAGAAAACTTCCGCACCGCGTTTGGGCTTGGCGGTCGGGCGTTGAGGCACTAAACCGAGACGACGACTCGCGGCCCTGCGCATTGCCACCGCCAACGTCGAGAATTCTTCAGCCGGGTGAAGGCGATGAACGGCGACGACCCGGCGAAGACTTCCGTGGTCCGCGCGGAGCTGGCCGAATTGCAGCGCCCGATCGAACAGACGCTCCACACCACGCGGATAACGGTGACGGGCGACCGCAATTCAGCGAGCGATGACGCCGCGGTCTGGGCGGATTTCGATCTGTAACTCTGTCCACTTCCTCCGGTTCTCGCCAGGGCACTTGAGTTCATAAAAAATGAAGGCACGACGAAGGGCCATGGAG
>JBPCRH010000193.1:0-2808 GCA_050997075.1 Chthoniobacterales bacterium | reverse complement strand
GTTCCGCAGGGCGAGCGAGACGGTCGACGCGCCGACGCCCGCGGCGCGTGCGACATCGAGAATGGTCGGTCGGCGCGGCACCCGACCAGTCTAGGAAACATTGCCCGGAAACTCACGGACTTTTCCGCGGGCCGGGAGAAATCCGCGCGCGTTCAGGTGGTGACGAGCGCGGGCTCCGGCTCGCCGGAATCGCCCGGCGCCTCGAGGAAACTCTGCTCGCAAAGCCGCGCATATTTCCCGCCTAACGACAGCAACTCTTCGTGCGTCCCGCGTTCGATGATCCGCCCGTGATCGAGCACCAGAATCTGGTCGGCCCGCACGATCGTCGAGAGCCGGTGCGCGATCACGATGCAGGTGCGGTGAAACATCAGATTCTCCAGGGCCTCCTGGATCAAACGCTCGGTCGCCGTATCCACACTCGCGGTGGCCTCATCGAGAATCAGGATCGGCGGATCCTTGAGCAGCGCGCGCGCGATCGAGAGCCGCTGTTTTTCGCCGACGCTCAGCTTCACCCCGCGTTCGCCGACCACGCTCTCGAGTCCGTTAGGCAAACGCTCGATGAAGTCCCGCGCTCTCGCCGCCTCCGCGGCGTTCCAGAGCTCTTCGTCCGTCGCTTCCGGTTTCCCAAAGAGCAGATTTTCCCGGATCGTCCCGTTGAACAAAAAGCTCTCTTGGGTCACCACCCCGATCGCGCCGCGCAAGAACGGCAGGCTGTAATCGCGCAGCGGCTTGCCATCGACCCGGATTTCGCCGGAGGTGAATTCGTAGAAACGCGCGAGCAGATTGACCAGGGTCGACTTCCCCGCGCCGGTCGCGCCGACCAGGGCGATCGTTTCACCGACTTGCGCGTGGAAGGAGACGTCACTCAAGGCCGAAAGGCCCTTGGCGTAACTGAAGCTCACGTCGTCGTACTGAATGTCGCCACTGATTTTGTCCGCGCTCCCCGTCGCGCTTTCCCGCCGAATCGGCTCCGCCGGTTCGTCCAGAATCTCGAAAACGCGTTCCCCGGCCGCGCGTCCGGCCTGCACCAGCTGATTCAATTGGTGCAGCCGGGCGATCGGCTCGTAGAGCAAACCGGTCAGCATGATGAACGCGATCAGATCGCCTACCTGCATCGCTCCGTGGAGGACGGCGGAAGCGCCGAAAGCGAGCACGAGCACCACTCCGAAGGCATCGACTAACGCCATCGACGGGCTGTAGATCGCCCACACCCGCATCACCACTATCGTCGCCCGGCGCAGTTGTTCGCTCACGCGATTGAACCGGCCGTGTTCCTCGGTCTCGCGCACGTAACTCTTGATCTGCCGAATCCCGCCGAGGTTATCGAGGAGGAGGGCGTTCATCGCCGAAGCGGCCTTCCGCTGCTGCCGGTAACGGCGATGCGCGGTGAGCGTGTACCAGAGCGCGCCGCCGATCAGGAACGGCAGCGGGGTCATCGCGATGAGAGTCAGTTTGGCGTTGAAATAAAACATCACGCCGCTGACCACGATCACCTGCAGCGCCGCGACCAAGCCCTGTTCGATGCCATCGATCAGCACGCGCTCGACCGCATTCACATCTTCCAGCACCCGCGTCATCAAGTCGCCGGTCGCGCGGTTATCAAACCACTTCAGCGGGAGCAATTGAATGTGCGAGTAGAGGTCGCTCCGCAGATCGAAAATGACCCGTTGCTCGAAGGTGTTGTTGAGCAAAATCCGGAGCGCGTTGAAGCCGTGCTGAAACAAAAAGGCGAGCGCCGCGATCAAGGCCAGGGGCACCAGCCGATCGGCGCGCCGTTGATACACCACCTCGTCGATCATGAGTTTCGTGACTGCGGGGAAAACGATCACCATCAGCGTCCCGAGGACGGCACAAGCCAGCGTCCCGCTCGCCATCCAGGGATAGCGTTTGAGGTAAGCGAAGACGCGCCAGATCGTGCTCATGTTTCGGAACCAGCAACGTGCGCGGGGAAAGCCGCGTCAAGTTGCGCGGGCCCGCCGCTGCCCCCAAGGTGACTTTTCCCGATGACGATCGACCAAATCTTCACCTCTCCCGGGCACAACTTCGTCGCACACTTCGGCCTGCCGCCGGGCGACTTCCCGCTTGAGGAACAAACCGAGATCGAGTGCCTCGCCGGGCGCGGGATTCGCGGCGATCGATTCTTTGATTTCAAAAAAGATTACAAGGGTCAGGTCACCTTTTTTGCCCGCGAAGTCTTCGATGAGCTCGTCCACGAGTTCGGCGTCGGGGCGAAGTCGCCCGGGGTTTTGCGCCGGAACCTCATCGTTTCCGGAATCGATTTGATGGGGCTGATTGACGTCGAGTTCGAGCTCCAGGGCGTGCAATTTCTCGGCATGCAGCACTGCAAACCGTGCTCTTGGATGAACCTCGCGGTCGCGCCGGGCGCGGAGGAATATATGCTGCCGGGCAAAGGTGGATTGCGCGCACTCATCCTCAGCGACGGCCGGCTCCGCGTCGGTGAAGGGCGATTAAAAATCCGGCAGCCGGCTTAACGATGCGCTGCAGCGCGGTCCTGCTGGCCGGGGGAAAATCGACTCGCATGGGCCGCGACAAAGCGCTTCTGGAGATCGATGGCGTGCCGCTCTGGCAGCGACAGCTGGAGACGCTACGGCAGTTAAATCCGGAGCAGTTGATGATCGCCGGCGCGCCCCACCTGTCATCCCGAGCGGAGCGCAGCGAGGTCGAGGGATCCCTCGGAATCTCGTGGAAGCGCGGAAACGGGAACTTCACGGAAAATCCACGGGATCCCTCGGCTCCGCTCGGGATGACGATCGCGGACGAGATGGGAAACGCCGGCCCGCTCGCAGG
>JBPCRH010000340.1:0-4581 GCA_050997075.1 Chthoniobacterales bacterium | reverse complement strand
GGGCTGCCCGCCGTGCCGAGCGGTTCCCATTTCCAAAATGATCAGACCGGACTCCTGCCGGTTCCAGCGTCCGCGAAAGGCGCGGGCTACCTCTCGCCGCGCGTCCGTGCGCGGATGGCTGAGCTCCAGCTCACGCAGGCCGATCTCGCGGGCATCGCTGGTAGCGGTAATGCCGGACGGGTGACGATTAAAGATCTCGAAGGTTTCCTCGGCTCGCTTGAGAAACAGACGTCCGAAAATGCGAGTGCGATCCGCACCGGCGTAGCCGACGCGATGCGGCGCAGTTGGACCCGGCCGCTGGCCACGGTCGGACTTTCGGTTTGTCTCGATCCGGTGCTCGAAGATCGCAAAAAGCGCGATCCGAAACCGGGTCCGGCGCTCTATGCGTTGCGCGCCCTCGCGATGGCGCTCGCGGAACAGCCGGCTGCCGCGGCACGCTTGATCGGCGGTCGCGCGATTAAGTCCGACTCGATCGATATCGGCCTCGCGGTTGAAGCGCAGGACGGCATCATGGTTCCGGTCATCCGCAGCGCAGATAAGACTTCGCTCGCCGACCTAACGAGTCGCTACAGCGAGCTCGTCGATCTCGCGCGCCGGCGTCGCCTCACCTCCGAGATGACTTCCGGCGGGATCGCTTCCGTTTCGAACTTCGGCACCTTCGGGCTCGACTGGGGCACGCCGATTCCCCTGCCCGATCAAACGCTTCTCCTCGGTCTCGGCGCCGGCAAAAAAGCGCCAACTTGGAATGAAGAGAAACAACAATTCCTGCCGACGACGCAGGCGGAGCTGACGCTGAGTTTCGACCATCGCAGCCTCGACGGCGGCGGCGCCGGGCGACTCCTCCAGCGCGTGACCGAGCTTCTCGGGACACCGGAGAAACTCTAGGAGCGGGTTCCATTCCAAAGCGAATTCCGTTCTTCCGAGCGAACCCCGGTCATTCCGAGCGGAGCGCAGCGCAGCCGAGGAATCCCGTCGATCTTCTGGGAAGCTCCGCTCCGGGACTTCCACGCAGCCCGACGGGATCCCTCGACTGCGCCTCCAGCTTCGCTCGGGATGACCAGCCACCTTGCGGAAAATCTCCGTGCCTTTACCTTCCCTCCTCATGGACGCAACCGTCGGGATCGATCCAAATCTGACCATGCGGGAACTGCTCGAGCAATTCCCCGGTGCGCAACGGGCCATGTTTCGCCGCTACCATATTGGCGGCTGCAGCAGCTGCGGTTTCCAACTGGAAGAGACGCTCGCCGGAGTCTGCACGCGGAATGACAACCTCGATGTCGACGAAGTCATCGAGCACATCCTCACGAGCGACGCGGCCGATCGCGCCATGCAAATCGAGCCGCTCGACCTTTCAGACCGGCTCGCCGCTGGTGAGACCGTGAACCTTCTCGATGTGCGCACGCGGGAGGAGTTTGAAGCAGTAAAACTCCCCGGCGCGCAGCTCTTCACCCAGGAGTTCATGCAGGAGATCCTCGCGAAATGGTCGCGCGAAAACCTGGTTGTGATTTACGACCACCAGGGCGCGCGGAGCATGGACGCGGCCGCCTTTTTCCAAGGCCATCAATTTACCAACGTGAAGAGCCTGCGCGGTGGCATCGACGCCTGGAGCGCCGAAGTCGATCCCTCGCTTTCCCGTTACCACCTCGAAGAATAGCCTAACGAATGCAGGACGATCTCGAACAACGTATCGAAGCCGCGGTCAAGAATCCGCAAAATCTCGGCGAGATGGAAAACGCCGACGCCGTCGGCACGGTCGGAAGCGCGGACTGTGGCGACATGCTCCGGATGTGGGTGAAATTCAAAGAGCAGGACGGCCGCAAGGTGATCGATCGCGCGACTTTTCAGACTTTTGGTTGCCAGACGGCGATCGCCGTCGCGAGCGTCGCCACCGAAATGCTCGCGGGCAAAACCGTCGCGGAAGCCATGGCGATGTCCGGCGAAGAACTGGCCGCACCCTTAGGCGCGCTGCCGCCGGTGAAAATTCACTGCGCACAGCTCGTCGAAGGCGCGCTGCGCTCCGCCTTAAGCGGAGCACCGACGCCGGTCGCCGTGACCGGGAGTTCTCCGACGTCCCCGACTTTGCTCCAATCCTTCGCCGGCGAAACGCCGAAGAAACTCAAGATCGTTCTCGATCCCTAAGCCATGCACGAAAACACCGAATTCACACTTAGCCGCGACGTTGAAGCCATCCAGATTCCGAGCGGGAACAAGACTACGCTCCCAGCCGGAACTCCCGGAGTCGTTACGCAGACGCTCGGCGGGAGTTATACGATCGCGACTTATCAGGGTTTGACGCGCGTGTCCGAGAAAGACCTCGACGCGCTCGGACTCGTCAAGCCGGAGGCATCTGCGGAATCCACCGAGAAGACCGGTGAATCGGCGGGCCCAGTGAGCGAGAAAGCCGTCTGGGATCAGTTGCGCCAGTGTTATGACCCGGAAATCCCGGTCAATATCGTCGATCTAGGACTGGTTTATGACTGTCAGCTCGTGGAAAAGCCCGAAGGCGGTTCCAAGGTCGAGGTGAAGATGACTCTGACCGCACCCGGTTGCGGCATGGGCCCGGCGATCGCGAACGATGCGCAGAGCAAGATCCTCAGCATCGACGGCGTGGATGAAGCCGATGTGCAACTCGTCTGGGACCCGCCTTGGAATCAGAATATGATCAGCGAAGCGGGCCGGATGAAGCTCGGCATGGTTTAGGCCCCGACAGCGGAATCAGTTCGAGCGTGGCAGCGCGTTTACGGCAACGTCGCGTTGACACCTCGGCCGGGCTTCTTATAGTCAGGTCCCCTTTCCCCCGACAGGACGCCGCGACTGCGAAAAACCTTCTTCACGCTCATGCCTTCGACCCAAATCATCCTCACAGAAAACGTCCCCGGCCTTGGCGCCGAGGCCGATGTCGTCAAAGTCCGCCGCGGTTCCGCCCGCAACTTTCTCCTCCCGACCGGCAAGGCCCACGAAGTCACGCCGCGCACCCTGCGGACGCTTGATGCACTAAAAACAAAACGCGCCGAACGCGAAGCGCGCGAGCTGAATGAGGCGGAAGACTTCGCCCGGCGCATCGGCAAGCTCAAGGTCACTTTCATGCTTCAAACCGGCGAGACCGGCAAGGCTTTCGGCTCCATCACCGCGGCCGACCTCGCGGAACGGCTCAAGCAGGAGATCGGTCGCGAAGTCGATCGTCATCTGCTCGTGCTAGAGCACCCGATCAAGACCACCGGCGAACACGAAGTGCCGATCAAGCTGCACCCGGATGTCACCGCGAAATTTAAGTTCAACGTCAAGTCGACCGAAGAACCAAAAACGGAAGCTGCCACCGAAGAAGCGACCGAGAAGTCGCGCGGTCCCCGCAAACGCCCCACCAAATAACTAAATGCCGAGAAGTCCCCAAGGGAGTGATCCTGAGGGGCCTCGCAAGACAGCCCCAAACGGTTCCGGGGCTGGCCGAGGCTCGGCCACGCGGAACGGGGGGCAGACGAATCGGGAGTTATCCCAAAGTTCTTCCGTAGATATTCACCGCGCGCTGCCCCACAGCGTCGAGGCCGAGCAGGGCGTGCTCGGTTCCATGCTCATCTCGCCGCGCGAAACTATCGCGGAAGTAGTCGAAAAGATAAACGGCGACTACTTCTACATTCCGGCGCACCAAACGATCTACCTCGTCCTCGTCGATCTCTGGAATGCCGGCGCCGGGATCGACCTGATCACTTTCACCCAGGTCCTGCGCGACCGGAACCTGCTCGACTCCGTCGGCGGCGCGGCCTTCGTCACCAGCCTATTCACCTTTGTCCCGACGGCGGCGAACGTCACTTACTACCTCGAGATCGTTCGCGACAAATACATCCTGCGCGAGATCATCAGCGCCTGCACCGAAGGCGCGCGCCGTTCCTACGAAGAGCAGGATCAGGTCGACAACCTCCTCGACGAGGTCGAGCAGAAAATCTACGCCGTCGGCGAGGACCGCTTCAAAGGTCAGACCTATTCCATGAAGGACCAGGTCATGGAAGCGATCGAGGCGATCGAGCAACTCTGGGAGAAAAAAGGGAGCCTTACCGGGCTCGCCACCGGTTTCCTCGAGTTCGACAAAATGACCAGCGGCCTTCATCCCGCCGAGATGATCGTGATCGCAGCGCGCCCGAGCATGGGCAAGACGGCTCTCGCGATGAACATCGTCGAGCACGTCGCGGTTTTCGAGAAACGCCCGGTCGCAGTCTTCAGTCTGGAAATGAGCAGCCAGCAGCTCGTCCAGCGCATGCTCTGCTCGCGTGCGCGGGTCAACCTGAAAAAAGCGCGCGACGGTTTTCTCGGTCAGGCCGATTTCGACCGCCTGACCGCCGCCGCTGCGAAACTGGCAGAGTCCGAGATCTACATCGACGACACACCCGGCCTGACCATCCTCGAGCTGCGCGCGAAGGCTCGCCGCCTCTCCGCGCAACACAAGATCGAGTTGATCGTGATCGATTATCTCCAGCTTCTCCGTTCCACCTCGCGCCGCGGACAGGAAAACCGGCAGATAGAAATCTCGGAGATTTCCGCCGGCATCAAGAGCCTCGAGAAGGAACTAAACATCCGGATCATCGTCGC
>JBPCRH010000149.1:0-11539 GCA_050997075.1 Chthoniobacterales bacterium | reverse complement strand
GCTTTGCTGTCATCCCGAGCGGAGCAGGAGGCGAAGTCGAGGGATCCCGTGGGGCGGTCTTGAAGATTCGCTGCGGAGCTTTAACGAAGCTCGACGGGATCCCTCGACTGCGCTGCGCTCCGCTCGGGATGACCGAGGCGACAGTCCGCTAAGTCTCCCCCAACTGCCGCAGGTATTCCCGATCCCAGGCGGCGGGGATGCTTTCGCGGGGCGAATACGGGCCACGCTGATAAGCGCGCGAAGAGATCCCTTGCTGACTGAGCTCGCAGACGTGCCAGTCCTGGCGGTTGGTCATGTCCCAGAAATCGATCGCATCTTCCGGGTGAAAAGTGGGCTGCGCCGCGGCGGCGGCGTCTCGATGGAAATACCAGTCGCAACGCACCAGCGTCCGGTCTGGCGCAAGCGGCCGAATCAGGTGCACCATGACATAGTCGGGGTGCAGACTTAGGAGCACGTTCGGGAAGAGAGAGTAGTAAAACACCTTGGCGTGATCCTCCGCCGCGATGTCGCCGACGGGGAGGGCGCAGGCTTTTCCGCTCAAAGTCAGGCTTTCGCCCTTGGCAATCGCCATGAAGCCACCAAGGAAGGGACCCTCGCTCAGGTCGTTCTCGGCCGAGTCGGACGGTGAGAGTTTCGAGAGCGCTGGATGGACCAACGAGCAGTGGTAACACTCCGAGTAATTCTCGAAGATTAGCTTCCAGTTAGCCCGCACTTCGTAGTCAACGCGTCGGGCAGATTGGAGGCGGGGCAGGTTCCAATGACTAAACTTACCCGCCAGCGGTGCAAAGATGTCGCGCAGCGGCGTCGGCTGCTTCTCCAGAGTAACGAAAATAAGCCCTTCCCAGGTTTCAAGCGCGACGGGATACAGCGAGTAATCGCTCTTCAAGAATCCTGGGACGGCATCCATCGAAGGTGCACCGAGGAGACGACCGTCGAGCCCATAGGTCCAGGCGTGGTAAGGACATTGCACGACGGCGGAGTGACCGTAACTCTCTTCACAGAGACGTGTCCCGCGATGACGGCAGACGTTAAAGAACCCGCGCAGTTGCCGCTCTTGATCGCGCACGATAAGCAGGCTTTCCCGCGCGACTTCGGCGACGAAAAAATCGCCGGACGCGGCGACTTCGCTTTCATGGCCCACGCAAACCCATTGGCGCGAGAAGATCCGCGCTTCTTCCTCTGCATAGACTTCCGGCGAGACCAGAAACCGCTGCGGTAAAGTCCGCGCGCCCGAAGTGTAGAGCTCGGTCGTCTTGCGAAATGCGTTGGTCGCGTTCGGGCCGAGCGCCGAGGACATGGGGTTATCTTCCACCAGAATCCGCGTCAAGCCAATCGCGCTCCGTCGCTGGGTCTTTCGCGCGGTCAGGTTGTGGCCGCTCCGGGGGTGAGAGCCGGAAAGACGAGTTTTCGGTGTAGCTCGCGGCGGAGAAGGAGTAAATTTATTCCGGCCTGCAGGAGTTGAGACGCGACCGAGAGATACCAAAGGTAACGAAGCGCAAAGCCCGGCTGCCGCGAAAGCCAGAGCGCCGGGAGGGCGAAGAGAAGCACGCGCAGGAGTGAGCTCAGGAGTGGCGGGATGGTATGGCCGAGACCTTGGAAGACGCTCGAGCTGGAAAAGACGATGCCCGCGGCGACAAAGTTAAACGCGGCAATGCGCAGATACTCGCTGCCAAATGCAATCACGCGCGGATCGTTGGAAAAAGGCCGGAGCAGACTTCCGGCCAGGAAGTGAGTCAAAACGGCGAGCACAAGCATGATCGCGGCGGCGAGGCCGATCGCGACTTTGACTGATTGCCGCACCCGATCGGCGTGGCGTCCGCCGAAGTTTTGTCCGACGATCGGACCTATTGCGAAACTCAAGGCGACGACGGGAAGGAAGAGCGACTGCATGACCCGCGCGCCGACGCCAAAACCAGCCTGGGCGGCCGGCCCGAAGTCGCGGATGATTCCGTAAACGATGACGATGAACAGGAACAGAACGGCGAATTCCGCGCCTGCCGGCAGACCGATGCGCAGCATGGCCCACCAGGTCGCGAATTGCGGACGCCAAAGCTTCCGGCGAAAGCGCAGGTAGTCATATTTCTTGAGGAAGTAAAAAACCATGAGCACGTCGGCGATAAGAATGGAGATAAAGGTCGCGAGCGCCGCGCCGGTCACTCCGAGACGCGGGAGACCGACGAGTCCGAAGACGAGCAAAGGCGCGAGGACGATGTTGAGAAAAACACTCAGGACCTGCAAGGCGACCGCGGGCTTGACGATCCCGGTCGCACGCAGCGCGGACCCGAGAGCGACAAGGGGAAATTGCAGGACCAACGCGGGGATGAACCAAACAAGGTAACTGTGCGCGAGCGCCGCTGTCGCCCGATCGGCGCTAAGAGAGTTTGCATAAGGCACCCGGATGAAAAAGCCGAGCACACCCAGCCCGAGCGCCACGGCGAGCGACAGCACGAGCGACTGGTTAAGAATCAGCTCGGCCTGCGGCTGATCTTTCCGACCCGCCGCCTGCGCGATCAAAGTGGTCGTGCCGACTCCGAGCATCTGTGTCACCGCGAGGACGATCATGGTGAGATTACCGGCCACGCCGACGGCGGCGATGGCTTCCTTGCCCAGCCGCCCGACCCAGTAAAGATCGGCAAGGAGATAGAGCGTCTGCGCGGCCATGCTGACCGCGAGAAACGACGCCATCTGCACGAGGTGTTTCAGGACAGAGCCTTGAGTCAGATCCTTCATGCGCGAGTGACTGCGATTGTAAGTCTGCTAAATCAGCGGCGCGAGCGGCCGGACGAGACTTTCTTTCCAACGCTGCACCCGGGAACGCCGCGCGAATTCCTCCGGCATGATCTGCCGCGAGCTGGCAAAGTCCTGCGCCAACACGCGCTCCAGTTCCTGCGCAGTCGCCGGGTCGCGCACGAGCGCGTTGAGCTCGAAGTTCAAGCGCATCGAGCGCACGTCGAGATTGGCCGAGCCGACCATGAGCCACGCCTGATCGACGAGCGCGACCTTGGCGTGGTTGATGCCTTTTTCGTACTCGAAGATTTTCACGCCGTGGCGGAGGAGCTCTTCGTAATAGGAACGCCCGATATTGACGAGCAACGGGTGATCTGATTTCCCAGCCACGAGCATGCGCACATCCACGCCGCGTTGGGCCGAAAGCTGGAGCGCGGTAAGGAGCGGCTCGTGCGGCCCGAAGTAACCGGCGGTCAGCCAGACGCGTTTGCGCGCGGTGTTCAGCAGATAGACGAGCGACGCCTCGATCGGGTCGTCGGGACCATCGGGGCCATCCGTCATCGGCTGCACGAGCAAGGTCTGGCCGCCGCCGGGTGGCGGGTAATAATTCGAGGCGAGCAGTTTTTCCTGCGTCGCAAAGAACCAGTCATCGGCAAAGATCATCTGAAACTTGCGCGTCGCGCCGCCGGTCAGCTCGATCTGGAGATCGCGCCAGGGACCGATGGTGGGGTCTTCGCCAGCATATTCGCGGCCCATGTTCATCCCGCCAATGAAGCAGTGCGTGCCGTCGATGATCTGGAGCGTGCGATGATTGCGCAGGGTAAAAGTCCATTGATTCCGGAGCGGATGGGCCGTGCGAAACCAGGCGAAGCGGCCGCCCGCCGCGATCAGCGCCTGGAAGCGCGATTTGCGCAAGCCGAAGGAACCAATCGGATCGAGGAGCAGCCGCACCTCGACTCCGCGGCGCGCGGCGGCGCAGAGGCGCTCGAGCATTTCGTCAGCCCGCGCGTCCCTTTGCCAAATGTAAAACTCGATATGGACATGGTGCCGGGCCTGATCGATCCGCTCGCCGAGCGCGGCGAAAAAATTTGCGCCGTCCACGAGCAGTCGCGCTTCGTCCGCGCTTGCGATCGCGTATTCGTTTAGCCGGGAAAGGAGCTCGACCAGCTCCTGTCCGTGGGCGGAGAGGAGCGCGACGGCCGCGCGGGTATCGGCGTTGACCCGGCGCTCTTCGCGGCCGCCGGAAGCGTCCAGCTCGCGGGTCGCGCGGAGACGTTGCCTAACGAGTCGATCGGTGCCAAAAACGAAGTAGAAAATCGGGCCGGCGTAGGGAAAAAGAAGGACCGCCCAAATCCAGGCGAGGGTCGAGGCGGGCGGTTTGTTCCGCAGAAGGATGTGCGGGATCGTCGCCCAAGTGAGGAGGTAACCGATCCAGACGAAAGACCAATGCATCGCGCGGCAGCATGCCGCAGGGGTCGCGAGGCAGCCAGCGTTAAGGAGCCACTCCGAGCGGCTTACAGAAAAAACTGGCGCGCCGGTCCTTTTGGTTGTGAGTTTCTCCGTATGATCAAAGGCACCCTCTCGGTCCTCCTCGGGCTGCTCGCGGCAAGCTCGTCGCTTTGCGCCCAGCAAGATGCGCTCGACCCGATCAGCGCGGAGTCTCTGCGCCAGACCGGGGAAGTGGAGACCGCTCCCGCGCTCGCGCTCGATCGGCCGGATCTCTTTCGCAATGTCAACGGGGCACTGCTCATCCATGATCTGCCCGTGACCGTGCTCCTTGAGGGGCGGCGCCTGAACATCGGCGGCAATTCGGGCCACTTCGGCGGCGCGGCGCTGGATCGGATTCCGCTCGCTTTCCTCAGCGCTGTGCGGGTGCAGCCGGTTAGTACTTCACCCTTCGCCGCGAGCGATGCGCCGGGTGGAGTCGTCGATCTGCAGCTCAGGCGTTTCACGAGCGGCGGCGAAGTCGGCGTCTTCTACGGCGGCTCCGGCGGCAAGTACGGGCGGGAAGATTTCCAGGCTTACATCCTCGGCGGGGTCGGGAACGAGAAGCTGCAAATCTCCGCGGGCGCGGCCTACCAGAACTCGAGCGGCCGCGGCGTGTCCTTTAGCCGTTAGGCTGCTTCCCGCGCGATTTTCTTTCCTCCGACCAGCCGCCTGGCGAGTCAAGAGATTGGGATACGCTTGGACGGGCCAAGCCGGGCGAAGTCACGAATCATGGCAGGGCGAGGAATTCCCGACAGGTCTCGGCTAAGACCGACGAGCGCTCCGGCGCAGTGAGGTCGGTCATCGCCTCGACCAGCGCGCCCGGACGTTCTTCGCCTAACGGAAAGGGATAATCCGACCCAAGCGCGACGCGGTTCGCGCCGAAGAGTTTGAGGAGCAGGCGCAAAGCCTCGGGATCGTGCACGAGCGAGTCGACGTAGAAACGCGCGGGAACGATCCCGCCCTCCGCGTTTTCGTGCGCGAGGTAACTCCGCGGCGCCGTCCGGCTATCGACCGCGCAGAGATCCGGGCGCACCGCAAAGCCATGCTCGATCCGTCCCGCGGTGAAGGGAAACGCGCCGCCGCCATGCGCGAAAGCCACGCGCAGCCGCGGGAAACGATCGAAGACTCCGCCGAACATCATCGAGCAAACCGCGAGCGCGGTTTCCGCGGGCATCCCGACGAGCCAGGGCAGCCAATATTTGGGCATGCGCTCTTTGCCGACCATGTCCCAGGGATGGACGAAAATCGCCGCGTTCGTCTGCTCGGCCGCGCTCCAAACGGGATCCAGCGAGCGGTCGTCCAGATTCAGCGCGGGCCGGGCAAGATGAATGTTTTCATCGACGTGCGAACCGATCTCCACGCCGCGGAGTCCGAGTTCCTGCACGCAGCGCCGCAGTTCCTCCGCGGCCAGCTCCGGGTCTTGAAGCGGGATCGTCCCGAGTCCGGCGAAGCGCGTCGGAAATGCGCGCACGACATCGGCGATGTGATCGTTCAAACGCCGCGCGAGATCAAGTGTGTCCGCCGGCTTCGCCCAGTAACTGAACATCACCGGCACGGTCGAGAGCACCTGGAGCGAAACCCCGGCAGCGTCGCATTCCTCGATCCGACGCGGCGGATCCCAGACGTTGTCGCCGATCTCGCGAAAGAAGCGATCCCCGATCATCATCCGCGCGCAGCAGGGCCGATGATGCTCCAGCCTAACGAACCCGCCGTAGCCGTAGCGGGCGTCGAGATCCGGCCATTCCCGCGGGAGGATGTGAGTATGGAGATCGATCTTCATGGGGCGGCAGGCAGCGGAGGGTACTGTGAGGGGATGCTCAAGGTCATCCCGAGCGAAGCCGAGGGATCCCGTGGAGTGCCCGAAAAGCTTGCGCTCGGAGCGTTAAGTAATTCCACGGGATCCTTCGACTGCGCTCCGCTCCGCTCAGGATGACAGGCCATCGTTCACGCTGGGACGAGCTTCAAAAGGTTTCACCGGCTCCGGCTGCGGAACTTTAGTGCCGCAATTCTTGCAGGTGCGCCGGGCGTCGTCGTTCCAGAAATCGAGCATGGCCTGACTGAAATGCTCGACGATATCGCCACAATCGAAGTCGATGTCCTCGACCAGCGTGCCGCAATTTTCGCAGTAGAAAATAACGTGCTCATGCTCGCCCGCGGGCCGGCGCCGTTCGACCACGACGCCGATCGTGTCCGGCGGACGCACTGGCGCGTGCGGCACGTTTGGCGGAATGAAAAACGTTTCCCCCTCGCGCACGAGATGATCGACGATCCGGTCGCCTTCGCGGGTGCGCACTTTGATGTCGCCCTTGAGTTGATAAAAATATTCCTCCGAATCGACGAGGTGAAAATCGTTCCGCGCGTTCGGACCCATGATTACCATGACGAAGAAATCGCGCCCGTCGTAGAGATACTGGTTGCTCACCGGCGGTTTAAAGCCGTCGCGGTGTTTTTCGATCCAGTTCGTTAGGTTAATCGCCGGTTGGACGGTGTTCTCCATGGCTTTTTCTAAGCCTCAGCGCGGGCTCGCTCAACCGCCAATTCCCTTAGAGCGCCGGCCGCTCGCGTTTGCCGTCATACCACAGATCGAGATTCTTCCGGTCGCGCAGGCCGCGTTTGCCGTGCAGCATGATGATCACACTCTTCGTTAAAACGGAGCCCGGCGAATGCATCCGCAGCTTCCGCGCCGAGGTCACGATCGGCTCGCGCAGAATCTTGAAGCGCCCGAGTTTTTTCAGAGCCAGGCTGAGATAAACTTCTTCGCCGGCGAAATATTGTTCGTCGAAACCATCGACTTCCTCGAAGGCCTCACGCCGGCAAAAAATAAAAGCGCCGGCGCCCAGCCCGAGACCGAAATAGACGGTGCAAAACGCCGCGACGCAGAGGCGTCCCCAGAAGGATGGGCGCACGTCGAGATCAACGCGCGCCCCGCCGCCGACGCAGCCTTCCGCGAGCGCCGCGAGGGCCGCGCGGACGTGGCCCGGAGCGATCCGCGTATCGGCATCGACGAAGAAGAGAACTTTGCCGCGGGCGACCTGCGCGCCGGCGTTACGGACGGCGGCGATTTGCCGGCGCTTCACGGCGACCAGCCGAGCACTAAAACTCTGCGCGATGACCGCGGTCGCGTCGGTCGAATCGTCGTCGACGACGATGACTTCGTAGGGTTTTTCCGACGCCTCCGCTGCCGCGCGGAGCGCGCGCAGAGCTTCCGGTAGCTCGTGTTCTTCGTTATGCGCGGGGACGACAAACGAGAGCAGCGGCGTCGGGCCGAGAACCTCTTTCTCGAGAAACGCGGTGAGCGTTTGGCGCGCGAAATCGCCGCCTTCTGCCCAGCCGCTGGCGCGCGGGCCGGCGACGTTGAGGACGCTGATTCTTTGCTCGCGCACGAACTCGCCCAAGTGCCGCGCTGCCTCCACCGGGGTCAGCGCACTCGCATCGAGCAGGAGCGCGGGCTTCGCCATTTGCGTGCAGAAATCCGCGGTCGCTTTCGTCCCGCCCGTGAGCGTGCCACAATGAATGATAACGGTGCCATCAGCGCTGCGCACGTTTTCCGCGGTCCGCTCGAGCGAGCCGCCGTGGCTTAAGGGCGCGACCGGATAGCGCACGGGGATGCTCCCTGTTTCGTCGCTCCGATCCGCCGGGCACCAGCCGCCGCATGCCACGCCTAACGACAGTGCGGCGTCGAGCACGCCGCGGTCGACGCCGGTTTGGCCTCCGGAAATAATTCGCACGCGTCAGGATGGCGGACATCGCGCGCCTTTCCAAGCGGCGATGGTTGCCTTCGCGGCGGCGCCCGTTCTACTCTTGCGCGATGCCCTTGCCTAACGAATGAAGGAAAACGGTGAGTTGCTCGAGCGGCCGATCGTGCGCTGGGGTGTGCTCGGCGCCATCCTCCTCTGCTTCGCGTTCACCAATCTGCCCTGGACGCTGGACGATTACGACCAGGCGAAACAGGCCTACACCTCCTTCGAGATGGTGGGGCAGGGGCACTGGCTCTACCAGCACACGCCGAACGAAGGCGTCGCGACGAAGCCGCCGCTCGTCGGCTGGATTTCGGCGGGACTCTTCGAGGTCACGCGCTGGTGGGACGGCGCGTGGCGGATTCCTTCGTTCGCGGCTGCGCTGGTTTTGCTGTGGCTGATCGGGCGCGCCGCGACGGGTGCGGATGGCGCCACCGCCGGGCTCATCGCGATGAGCGCTTTCGGCCTCAACCTGCTCGCGCCCCGCCTCGCCTCGCTCGTGCGCACGGACATGCCGCTGGCGCTGGTGACGCTTCTCGTCGGCGCGCAGATTTGGGAGAAGATTCGCCGCGCGGAAGCCTGGAACGCGCGCGACCGCTGGCTCGCCTTTGCGCTCCTCACGCTCGCGCTCTGGGTCAAGGGGCCGATCATCTACGCGTTTCTTTTGCCGGGCTTGATCACCTGGCAAATTCTCCGCCGGAAAAGCGGCGCACCGAGCGCGTGGTGCGGCCGGTGGCCCTGGCTGTTTTCGCTCGCGCTCTTCCTTGCCTGGGCGATCGGCGGGATCGTTAGGCAACCGGGCTTCTACGAAACCGTCGTGCTCAAGGAGTTTGCCGGGCGCTTCAGCGAAACGGTGCATCGGCCGCAGCCGTTCTATTTTTATCTGCCGCATCTTCTGCACAAGTTCGCGCCCTGGAGTCTGCTCCTGCTCGGACTGGGAGTGGTGTTTTGGCGAGAACGCCGCGAGCGCAAAATGGAGCCGGCGACGCTTTGGCTCGTCTGCTGGAGCGTGGGCGGTTTGCTCCTCATGTCGCTCATTCCTTCGAAGCGGGTCGATCGCATTTTCCCGATCGTGCCGCCGCTTTGCCTGTTGTTAGGCGCGCAAATCGCCGCGGCCCGGGAGCGCCCCTGGCTGCGGCCGTGGTTGCAGCGGGTGCTGATTTTCGCGCTCGTGTTTACGGGCGGTTATGTCGCGTGGAAAATCGGCAGTGCGCGGCACGAAAACGCCGGCGCGCTCGTGCGTTTCTCGCGTGAAGTCCGGCAGCTGGCCGAGGAAAGACATTGGCGCTACGAAGTCGTCGGTGGCCGCGAAGAAGGGCTGCTGCTCTACCTGCGGCGCGACCATTTTCTCGCGCCGAACGAAGCCCGCAAGCTTTGGAACACCCATGCGGTTGATGCGCTTGTTCTCCCCCACCGGTCGGCTGAGCCGTGGCGAGATCTTCTGCGAGGCGGGCAAGAGCGGCTGACTTCGGAGCCCGCCCGAGGTCTCCCGCAGTATTCGCTTTGGGTGCGCCCGCTGTAGACGCTTCGCTCTACGAAGCGCGGCCGTGAGCGCGGCCGCTGCAAGAAAATCGCCGAGAGGATGCCCGCCTGAGACCCGCGCTGCGCAGAGCCAAGCGTCTAGAGAAACGCCCTCGACAGCGCGGCTTCAGCCGATACGCTGACGAAGGTTTTGCCCTAACGAGCGCATGGAATTTCCGAAAGCCGAAATCGAAAGTCTCTGGTGCCCGTGGCGCGTGGAGTATTTCGAGAAGGAAGAGCGCGACGAGGATTTCCTCACCCAAGCCGCGCAGGCGAGCGACGACGCCGCCCACCTCGTGATTGCGCGCCGCAAAAACGCTTTCCTGATGATGAACCGCTATCCTTACACGGTCGGTCATCTCATGGCCGTGCCCTACCGCAAGACGGCGGACCTTTCCTCGTTAGGCGAGAACGAGGTCCTGGAACTCTGGGCGCTGGCCGTGCACGCGCAGGCCTTGCTCCGGGCGACGATGAAAGCGCAGGGCTTCAACCTTGGGCTCAACCTCGGCGTGGGTGCGGGCGCGGGCGTGCCCGACCATTTGCATCTCCACATTGTGCCGCGCTGGTCGGGGGACACGAATTTCATGCCGGTGCTCGGCGGGGTGCGCTTGCTCTCGGAAGGTCTGAAGACGCTCTACGCGAAACTGATGGCGGCCCAGGAGGGGCTCGCCGCCTAGGGTTATGGCGAACGCTCCCACGAGCTGGATCGAGCCGCCGCCCGAGCAACCGAAAGGCCTCGGCTGTTTCGTGAAGGGAGTCATCGTGCTCATCGTCCTCGCCCTTTGCTTTGTGGTCGGGGTTTACTTCTTCATCTCCCATGGGCTGGTGGCTTCGCAGCCGGTGCAGTTGCCGGTGGAAGAATTAACGCCGGAAGCGCTCTCCGAGGTGCACCAACGGATCGAGCAATTTCAAAATACGGTGCCCACCGCGGTCGCACCGACCCCGGCCCCGGCCCCGCAAGACGCGAACGCGCCGACGCCGACACCGGCGGTGGAACCCACGCCCATCGGCCGACAGCTCGTGCTCAGCGCCGCGGAAATTAACGGCCTCATCGCCGCGAATAAAAAATCGCGCGGCCACGCTTTCGTCTCGCTCAGTGGCAACACCGCGAACATCCAGATCAGCGTTCCGACCGACAAGATCCCGGGCTTTCCGGCCGGCTATGTGAACGGCACTTTCACGATCCGCACGAATGGGCCCACCTCGGTCAACGCCCTCGAGGTTTCGAAGATTCGCGCCAACGGTTTCCCGGTGCCGTCGAACATTCTCTCGATGGATTATCGCGGGCAGACGATCCTCGGTTACGGCCTCAGCGCCGCCTCGCCCTACAACGTGAGCAGCGCCGAAGTCCGCGACGGCAACGTCATTTTGCACTGACGCCGCCGCGTCCGCGCGCCTAACGAAAAGTGGGGCGGCCTACTGTTTGATGATTTCGCGCACGAAGACGTTAAGCTGTCCATCCGATTGCTCGCGCACTTCGGTCACTTCGTAAGGCCGATCCGCGGCGCGCTCGAGGATTGAGCCGGCCTCGGGCAGGTGCGCGCCGGCTGGGTAATCGACGATGATGCGCGCATCGCGCGAAGAGAAACGCCCGCGGCCATTAGTCGGCCGGAGGACAGCGCGATTGCCGTCGGCAAAATTAACCACGAACTGACCGCGCAGATAAACGCGCTGGCCGCGCGTGCCGTTGTTCGCGACTTCGCGCAGGCCGTTCGGATCGACGAGGCGACCGAGCGGCATCTGCCCCGGGCTGAAAGTTCGCCAGGTTGCTCCGGTAGTGGAAGCGATTGCGACCGCCGGGGTGGCGGTGGCATCGATCGGGAGGGCTTTCATCACCCGCGGCTCGGGCGAAGCCGCCGCGACTGCTTTCGCCACCAGGATCGGCGTCGCCGCCGGGGAATGCGCAGCGTTTTTGGCCAGACGGCCCGCGCGCGCGGCATCGATGCGACGGCTAGAGCGGCTCGTCGCCGTGGCCTGGGTCGGCTCGTCGTCGAGCGGCACGGCGGCTTCCACGCGGACGAGAGCGTCTTCCGGCAGGGCCGTGGATTTGGCCGGCGGCAAACCGA
>JBPCRH010000109.1:0-3635 GCA_050997075.1 Chthoniobacterales bacterium | reverse complement strand
CCTCGCGCATGCCCGCGCTCGCGCCTAACAATCGATCGTCCGCGCCGCCGCTTGCCTCCGCGACTTTTCCCTTCGGCGCGCTGGCGAGAGCGCGCTCCAGCACCGCGCGCACCTGCTCGCGGCCAATTGGTTTCGCGAGATGATCAAAGGCGCCGAGCTTCATCGCTTCGATCGTGTTGTCGCTGCCCGCGTGCGCGGTTAGCATCACGACCGGCGCGTTGCTTCCGTGAGGCAACTCGCGCAGTTCGCGCAGCGTTTCCAGGCCGTCGAGGCCGCGCATGCGCAGGTCGAGGAAGATGAGCGCGAACTTCGCCGCTTGGATTTGCGCGAGCGCGGCGCGGCCCGATTCCGCTTCGATGCATTCGTGGCCGAGATCGCTCAGCGTCTCGGCCAGTCCGCCGCGGAAAGCCGCGTCGTCGTCGACGATCAGGATTTTTGCCATCGTGGTAATTCGAGCACAAAGGTCGCGCCGCGTGCGCCCACCGCCTTCGTTTCCAGCCGCGCGCTGCCGCCGTGGGCCTGCGCGATCTCACGGACGAGGGCCAGCCCGAGGCCGACGCCTTCCGCGCGGTGGGTCACGAACGGCTCGAAAATTTTCTCGGCTTCACCTAACGACACTCCGGGTCCGTCATCGGCCACGAGGCACCGGCAACCGCTTTCCGAAACGAGCGCGCCCAGCCTAACGACTCCGCCGCGGGGGGTGTGCTGCACGGCGTTGAGGAGCAAATTGTCGAGCGCGCGCCCCAGGCTTTTCTCATCGAAACTCCACACAACTTCCGCGGCCGGTTCCGGCTCCAGCGTTAAGGCAACGCCAGCTTCCTCCGCGGCGGGAGCGATCGCCTCCAAACGAGCGCGCAGGAAAGGAACAAGCGCAACCAATTGTGGGCGCACTTCCGCCGAGTTCGTCAGGAGACGCAAAGCGTTGAGCAACTCCTCCAGCCGGCCGATTTGGCTGAGAATGATTTTCAACGCTTCGGGCGCGCGCTCGGGCGTGGCGGCAAGCGCGTTTTCCGTTCGCAGCCGCATGGCCGCGAGCGGATTTCCAATCTCGTGCGTCAGCTCCGAGGCCATCCGGCCGATCGCGATCAGTCGATCGGAACGCGCCAGTTCTTCGCGCGTTTTTTTCAGCCGCGCATTCAGACGATTGAGCGCGCCGACCACGCGATCGAGATCGCGCTCGCCGGTTGGCGCGAGCGCGGGCAAGTCCTCCAGCGGAGTCGAAGCGATCGCTTCTTCGAGCGCGCCGACGCGTTGCGCCCAGCGCCGCAGAAGCCGCAGGAGCAGGAGCCCGCTGCCGAGGCCGAGCAGCAGGAGCGCGCCGAGCGCGAGGGCGAGCTGCTGTTAGGATTTCCCGACGTCGAGCGCCGCCCGGGTCATCGTCCAAACCGAGACGTCGTTAGGCGGACCGGGCAGCGGACGGGCCGCGACCAGGATCGAGGAATCTTCGGCATCGAAACGCCGACTGACCTCGCCCTGCGCGCTCCGGCTGGCCGCGATCGTCTGCCGGATGAGGGATAACTCGGCCGCCGGCACATCGGTCTTCATCGTTAGGCCTTCGTGCGTGGGGAAAGCGTAGGCGAGCGAGCCCGCCCGCTCGCTCCAGTAGCCGCCCTCGACTTTCTGCCGCGGCGCGAGCGCGATCGTCGCCATCATTCCCAACTCGGCGCGAAACTGCGGATCGGACAGCGCCGGAGCGGTCTCGGCCCGATGCAGGTACTCCACATAGCGGCGGGCGGCGTCATCGGTGGCGGCGGAGAGGCGCGCCTGGCCTTGGCGCAATTGCGCGCCGACGCCCTGATCGAAGAGGCTGTAGACGAGAAAACCGAGGGCAAGACAAAAAAGAAGGATGATCGCCCAGAGACCCGTGAGCGCGCGGCGCAGCGAAAATTTCATTCGTTAGGCGCGCGCCTTTTCCAGGTCGGCCACGGCGCGTTCGAGCTGGCCGAGATCGTCTGACGACGTCGAGGGCAGATGCACGAGCGACTTTCCCTGGCTGAGATGCTGGACGTTTTCGATCAGGTGCCGAATGCCGCGCGCAACCCTGCGATTGAAGAGCCAGAAGACAATGACCCGTGAGGCGAGCCCGAGAAAAAGAGCGCCCGCAATGATGAAGTAATCACGCTGGCGCACGTGACGAATTTCAGTCAGTCGTTCGGCGAGAAGCGACTCTTCGTGCGCGCGCATCTCGTGCACCTGGGAGCGGAGAGTGTCCATCGTCGTCTTGCTCTCGGCCAGCTGCGTGTCGAGCGCGGCCGCGGAGGTGGCCGTTTTGTTCCCGGCGAAGGCGCGGAGCTTTTCGAGCAACTTCATTTCCTGCTCCACGGTCTGGCGGATTTGCGCCAACCTAACGAGTTTCTCCTGTCGTGGACCAGCGCCCGGTTCGCCTTCGACCAAATGCTGCAGCGTCTTCAATTCCTCCGGCAAAGCTCGTTTAGCCAAATCATAAGGCTGGAGGAATTCAGCGCGCTGCGCGAGCAGACTTCCGCGCAGACCGGTCTCGGCATCGAGCAGATGCGCGTGCAGGTCGGCCAGATTTTCGATCATGGAGAAATGGCGGCGCACCGCGCCTTCGGTGCGCGCGCGTTCTTCATGGCCGACGAAGGCCATCGCGGCCGAGAAAACGACCGCGACCATGGGCAGCGCGGCCGCGATCAATCCTTGCTCGCGCAGTGGAACCTGCGCCCAGAGGCGTGGGAAAAAGGCGATCGCCTGGTGGATTCGGCTGGTCATGGGTGCAGCAGAAGTTTCCGCCGGGGAGTGCTCCTGCGCCACGCCAATTGCTCCACGACGACTCGCCCGAAAAGTAGGGCGGCGCCGCGGCTAAAAATTCGACGCGGCAGCGGGGGCTGAGCTACCTTCCGGCATGCTCATCGAGACCCACGCGCACCTTGATTACCCGGACTTCGCCCCAGATTTTGACGAGGTGCTGCAACGCGCACACGAGGCCGGAGTCACCCGTATCATCACCATCGGCACCTCGCTTGAGAGCAGCCGGCGCGCGGTCGAGCTCGCGGAAAAATATCCGAATGTCTTCGCGGTCATCGGGGTTCACCCGACCAACGCCGAGGAAGCGGGCGACGACGTGATCACGCCGCTCCGCGAGTTGGCGCAAAGTCCACGGGTCGCGGCGATCGGCGAGACCGGGTTGGATTACCACTATTTGCCGAGCGCGACGCTGGCGCGCGAGCGTAAAACACAGGTGATCTCTAACGCACTGCAGGCCGAAACCGACGATGAGATCGAAGGTGGACTACACGATGGAGCGGTGAAAAGCCAGCAGGCCAGCCTCTTCCAGCAGCAGCTCGATCTCGCTGCGGAGTTGAAACTCAATGTCGTCATCCACCAGCGCGACGCCTGGGACGATACGCTGGCGATCCTGCGCGAATACGGGCGGCAGGTGAGTGGCGTTTTCCATTGCTTCGGCGGCACACGCGAGCAGGCCGAGGAAGCGCTTTCGTTAGGCCATCTCGTTTCGTTTACCGGGATCGTGACTTTCAAGAACGGAGCGCGGGTGCGGGAGGTGGCCGCGGGCTTGTCGTTAGGGGAGTTCATGGTCGAGACCGATTGTCCCTATCTCGCGCCGGAGCCGCATCGCGGGCAACGCTGCGAGCCGGCCTACACCCGGCTCGTCGCGG
>JBPCRH010000031.1:0-3764 GCA_050997075.1 Chthoniobacterales bacterium | reverse complement strand
TTTCAGTAAGGCCTGGGCGGTGCGGGCCGGCTTTGCAAATGACTTCCAGCTCCAGATGAAGTTGAATCAGATTAATCATTAAACAGCTGACACCATTCTCGCTGCGTAGAGCGAAGAGCCCAGAGGGTGGCACTACATCTGCTCCCAGATCCCGGAATGCGCTCGACCTTTGTCCAAAAAGTTTTGGTCTGCATGCTCATGAGCTTTGCCGCAGCCTGCCTCATCCAATGGGGAAAAATCTTCGTCGAAGGGGCCGATGACGCCCTCAACGGCTCCTACAAAAAAGACCGGACCGCGCTGAGCGATCACTAGCCGACAGGCGAAAGCCGTTGCCCCTCCGTGGCGCGCAGCTAGTTTGCCCGCGACGCATGAGGATCGGCTGCGCGCAGATAAATCCCACGGTGGGAGATCTCCGCGGGAATTTTGAGAAAATCCTCGCGGCCTATCGGCGTCTCGCGGCCGCGGGAGCGGAACTGGTGCTCGCACCGGAACTGGCGCTGCCCGGTTACCCGCCGCAGGACCTCGTTTTCAAGTCGCGTTTCGTTCCGCAAAATCTCGAGGCGCTCGCGCGCCTGCACGATTGCATCGGCGACGTGCCGCTGCTCGTCAGCTACATCGAGCGGAACGAAGGCCGCGGGAAACCGTTCTTCAACGCCGCCGCTCTGCTCGAGCGCGGTCAGCCGATCCGCAAAAGCGTCAAGACGTTGCTCCCGACCTACGATGTTTTCGATGAGGACCGATATTTCGAGCAGGGCACGGGCGGCGAAGTTTTCACGATTGCGGGGCGCCGCGTCGGCGTGACGATCTGCGAGGATATCTGGACGGAGAATTACCTGCCACGGCAGCTTTACGAGGTCGAGCCGGTGCGCGGGCTGGTTGAGCGCGGGGCCGAGATCGTGGTCAATTTAAGTGCCTCACCCTTTTCGTTAGGCAAAGCCGCCCGCCGCGGCGAAATGGTCGGCGCCCTCGCTCGTTTGCACGCGCGTCCGATCGTTTACTGCAACGTTCTGGGCGGAAACGACCAGCTCATTTTCGATGGCAGCTCCTTCGCCTACAACGCCGCGGGCGAGCTCATCGCGCAGCTCCCGCGCTTCCGCAGCGCGGAGGCGATCGTGGAAACAGAGAGCCGGGAGATCGTCACGCCCACAACCGAGGAACGGATGGCGGAACTGCACGGCGCGCTCTCGTTAGGCCTGAGCGACTATCTCGCGAAATGCCATTTCCAGTCGGCCGTTCTCGGGTTGAGCGGCGGGATCGACTCCGCGGTCGTCGCGGCACTGGCGATGGATGCGTTAGGCCAGGAGAACGTCCTCGGCGTTTCCATGCCGAGCCCTTATTCCTCGCCCGGGAGCATCGAGGACGCCCATGCGCTCGCCCGCAATCTCGGCATCCGCTGTCTCGACCTTCCAATCGAGGAGGCTTTTAGTGCCTTCAAAGCTCAGTTCCGCGAGATCTTCGCGGGCCGGGAAGAAGACGCGACCGAAGAGAACATGCAGTCGCGTCTGCGCGGCATGATCCTGATGTCCCTCTCGAATAAGTTCGGTCATCTCCTGCTTACGACCGGGAACAAGAGCGAGCTCGCGGTCGGTTACTGCACCATTTACGGCGACATGGCCGGCGGACTTGCGGTGATCAGCGATGTGCCGAAGACGCTCGTTTACAAACTCGCACGCTGGATCAACCGCGACCGCGAAATCATTCCGCTCTCCACGATCGAGAAACCGCCGAGCGCCGAGCTTAAGCCCGGCCAGGTCGATCAGGATTCGCTCCCGCCCTATGACGTGCTCGACCGGATTCTCCAGCTCTACGTAGAGGAAAACCTGAGCGTGCGCGAGATCGTCACAGCCGGGTTCGCGGAAGAAACCGTACGCTGGATTCAACGCCGGGTGGACCTGAATGAATACAAACGCGCCCAGGCAGCTCCGGGTTTGAAGGTGACCAGCCGGGCGTTCGGGCTCGGCCGGCGGATGCCGATCGCGCAGCAGCATAGCGACCTCGACTTGTTCGCCCCCGGCGAGGGTTGCCCGCCCGCCTAACGAACTAAATTCGCGCATTTTGCACCGCGTTGGAATCGAACCAACAACCCGCTGATTAAGAGTCAGCTGCTCTGCCAATTGAGCTAGCGGTGCGTCTCTGCGTCTGTGGGCTTCACCTGCAGGGAGAGCGAAAATACTCGACCCTCCTCACGGCACAACGCCGAAGTTGCAGTTCCGGCCGGACCCGCCCGGGCGCCACGATTCGGTATCCTCCCATCATGCCTCCGCGGTCACCCCCTCGCCTGCAATTTTTCCCTACCCGCGCTTGCGCGCTTCGGCTCGGCCGCCACTTCGTGAAATTCCGGCGAATGTCCGCGATGCTCACGCTCGGATTTGGAACTCGCTCGTCGTGAGAGCGGTCGAAATCTGACCCGGAAACAAATTGCGGAGAATCCGTCGATTCACGAGCACGAGCCGGGGACGCGTCAGTCGGGGGAGGAATACCGCCGTCACTATGGCGATCCATCTTACGCCCAAGCCTGGCCGCTGTAGGTTTTAATCGATTATCCGGTTGAGGCTCCTTCGCCACCCGTGACCGACACCGATAAAAAGACGGTCGATGCACATGTTCGCAGCACACGCGCCATCGCCAGCTATAGTGTGGTAACGAGTGATTGCGTGATCGGCCAGGTGGCTGATTTCATGATCGACGGGAGGACATGGATGATTCGAGAAATTGCAGTCGACTGCGGGCATTGGTATTCAGGAAACAAGATGATGATATCCACCGGCAAAGTGTCTCGGATCAGCTATGACGACGGCGCCATCTATGTGGACTCGACGAAGAACGCGCTAAGAAAAACCGCAGTCTCGGCTGGTTCGTGAAACGGTTTGCGGCGGCGCTAGGTTCGGACGCTGCTGAGCTCATTCGGAGCGAACTCTTCGGCCTCGAGCGGCTGGAGAAGCATGCGGAAAGTCTCGCCGAAGCTCAGCCGGTCACGGCGAATCCGAAGGCCGGGCGGCGGCTGGATCGACGCCTGGATGAGAACGGCCGCGTGCTCGTCGACGCCTACCGCGGAGTCGAGAAAGCGGTGCGCGACGAGCGTCACATCACGCCGACGGATGAATGGCTGCTCGATAATTTTTTTGTCGCCGAAGAGCAAATCCGTCAGGTGCGCGAAGATCTTCCGCGCGGATTTTATCGCGGGCTGCCGAAGCTTGGTGGCGGTCCGCTCGAAGGCTACCCGCGCGTCTTCGGCATCGCCTGGGCCTTCGTCGCGCACACCGACAGCCGGCTCGATCGCGAGATGCTGCTCCGCTTTCTCGCCGCCTATCAACGCGTGCAGCCGCTCACGATCGGCGAGCTCTGGGCGGTCGCGATCGCGCTGCGGATCGTCCTGATCGAAAACCTGCGCCGCGCCGCCGACCAGATTGCGGCGGCCCGAATCGCGCGCACGGAATGCGACGCGCTCGCGGATCAATTGCTCGGGGTCGCTGGTCAAACGGCGGTCGCGCCTGAGATCGCGTTGCGCGGATTCGATTCGACCACGTTACCGGCCGCTTTCGTCGTGCGGCTGGTCGAGCGTTTGCGCGACCAGGATCCGCGCGTCATGCCGGCGCTCGTCTGGCTCGACAAAAACCTCGCCACCGCCGGCACCAGCGTCGACGAGATCGTGCAGGCGGAGCATCAGCGCGAGGTGGGATTGAACGTCACCGTGCGCAACATCATCACGAGCATGCGGCTGATCTCGGCGCTCGATTGGGCGAAAATTTTCGAGAGCTCGAGCC
>JBPCRH010000024.1:0-4311 GCA_050997075.1 Chthoniobacterales bacterium | reverse complement strand
GCACTGCCACGTTCTTCGAGGTCGAATTCAAAACCACCGAGGCACTTTCGAAGGAAGGCGAAAACTCCACGGTCGCAATCTGGAACGACGCCGTCATCAGGACCGAGGCCGCTCCCTGTTGCGTCGGCGTCAGTTGCACTGGCGAAGTCGCCGAGCTGGAGACGAGCTGCAATCCGGCAATCTCAAACGAGGGCGAGGTGATCGGAGTCGGGCGTTGCGCCGAAGACGGCGTCAGGCGGACGGTGCCGATACTGCCGCCGGCGCCGAGCTGCACGCTCGAAAGCTCGAAGGTGACCTGCAAATTCATCGCCGGTTGCGGCTGCGCGGAAGGCGCGAGCCGCATGGAAACGATCTTCGAGATCGGCTTCAACTGGAGCGAACCCATCTTGAAATTCGGGGTCAACTGCAGCGAGGCGATTTCGAGGGAGAAGGTCAACTGCACCGCGGTCTGCAGGCCCGCATTCGGCTGCGCGGCGGCCGCAGCGGGAGCACCGGGCTGGCCTCCATTCGCAGGAGCGGGACGAGGTTCGTTGATGGCGGTGATGGGAGTCGGTTCAGGCATGATAACAGGAGTTTTTGGCGGTGGTGTAGTTGGTTTGGTGGCAGTGACGTTAGAAGTAATCGCCGGAGTTTCAACGGAAGACTGAGGCGCTTTCGCGGCGGCGAGGCCGGCCAGCGCGGCCGTCTCCGGTTCGAGACGCACAGGGGCCTGCTCGGGCTTGGCGGGAGCTTCGGATTGCGGGGCGGTCAATGCCGGGCCGACCGGCTCGATCGGTTTCGTGGTGATCGCCTTGGCCGCAAAGGTGGGCGTCTGGACCGGCGGTTGCGCCTGAGCTTTGCCGGCGATGGCCGCGATCGCCGCCGTCTCCGGCTCGATCCGCGCCGGCCGCTGTTCGATCTTCTCTTCGGTCTTCGGCGCCGGCGCAGTCGGGGCCGCGGCTGCGATTACCGGAGCGGATGGAGCGATCGAAGTCAGTTGCGGAACCGGTTGGCCCTGGCCGACCGGTTCTTCGCGGGCGATCACCGGTTTCTCGACCGCTGGCGGCGCCGGCGGGACCGGGGATTTTACCTCGGCCGTAACTGGCTGGCGCGCCGGTTCGGCAGGCGTCGGCATGAATTTTTTCGCCTCGACCGCCGCGATTTTCTGCGGTTCCGGCGCAGGTTTTTTCGGCTCGGCGATGATCTCTGGGCGCTGCGTGGCAGCGGCTTTCGCGGGCAACGGAGTCGGCAGGAAAGAAGGCTTGGGCCGGGCGGCGAGCGAAACTTCCTTCTCGTCACGCAGCGGAGTCTTCGGCGTCGCCGGGGCGAATTTCTTCTCGTTAGGCGGATCCACGGGCGCAGCAGTCGGCGGGGTTTTCGCGGCCGGAGGCGGCGGGGTCGGCGCGGCGGGGCGCACTTCCGAAACCGACGCGCTCGCCAGGTTCGGCGAAGCAATTCCCGAGTTGCCCGCGCCCGGGGAAGAGGCGCGCGAATTCGGCGCGCCGGAAGGCAAAACCGCTTTGCGAACGGCCGGTTCGCTCGCCTTCAACTGGAGCGACAACTTCGGCGGACCGCCGACGAGATTCTCCCGCGTGATCCGGCGTTCCCTCGTCGCAGGGCCAGCGTCGCCGAAGGGCGGATCGGTCAGCGGGAGCGCGGACTCGTAAAGCGAACTCCCCGGCGTTTGCCGCCGGGCATGCTGAAAGACCAGCCAGCCCAGGAGGGCAACACCACCCAGAAGGAGGCCGCCCACGAGCAGCGTTTGCGGGTCCGAGGCGCGATCGATCAACTCGGCAAACGATGGCTGCGAGTATTCGCGAATCCGCGCCGGCGCGAGCGCCGTGGCCGCCGGGGTCATCGCGGCGCTGGAAGCAACCGACGTCGCGGGTGCCGTCGCGAAGGCCGTGGTTTTCGCCGCGGCGGTCTTCGTCGGTGAAGCCTGCGCGACCACCGGCGGGAGATTTTTCGCAACCACCGCCGGACCGGCCTGGGTCGCTAAAACCGGGACGGGCGAAGAGGCCGCGATCGCTGCGGCCGTGGCCGCCGCGACCGGTTGCTGCTGCTGCTCGGTGGTGGCGGCCACGCTCGGGGCCGCCGCCGGTGAGCCCGCGGAACCCTCGTTGGCGGCCGGGGCGGTCAACGGTTGCGGGGCGGGAAGTGAATCGGTGCCAAAACGCAGCGCCGGGGTCGCCCCGGCGGGGGCGGCATTTGCTTGCGCGAGCGCGGTCGTGGCCGGCGCCGTTTCCGGCGCGCGCTGCAACCAGCCGATGTCGTAAAACGTGTCCGCGAAAACGATGTTCAGCGCCCGCGAATATATTTTGCGGGCGGACTTGATCCAGTCATTTCCCTGGTCGGTGTTTTTGTGCTGAAAGGCCCAGGCTGCCTGCGCGTAGTAGAGCGCGGGCGTGTCCCCGGTGAACTTAAACTGGTCCATCATCTGCTGGGCCTGGGCATCGTTGCCCTCGAGCAGCAGAGTCATAAAGATCTTGTATTTAATCAGCTGCGCGGCCTGGTTTTTCTCGCCGCCCGGAGTCTGGGCGTAGAGCGTCTCGAGCCGCTCACGCGATTTCGCGTAGCCTTTTTTCTTAAACGGGATCTGCGCGAAATTGTATTGCGCCTCGCGGAATTTCGGGTCGGCTTTGGTCGCGGCGAGGAAGGCATCCTCGGCGGCGTCGAGCTTCCCGTTCTCCATGTAAATCTCTCCGCGCAGATTTATCGATTCGGCGCGGTCCGGAGCGCCTTCGTCGGCGAGATTGAGGAAAGTCAGAGCACCCGCGAAATCGCGCTGCTGGAAGGCGCGCTCGGCTCGCTCGAAATTCGCCTGCGCGTCGCCTTTCATGCGCTGAGCCCGCTCCGCCGTGGAAGTGATCTCAATGGCGGCGCGGGTTTCGCCCTCGGGTTTTTGGAGCCAACCGACTTCGTAGAAGGACTCCGCGAAAAGCTTATTCAGCGCGGCCGGATAGTGCTTGTCGGCCGCGTCCATCCATTCCTGCGCTTCCTTCTGATTGTTATGCTGCAGGGCGATCGCGGCGTTGGAGAAATAGAGCGCCGGGCTGTCCTTCTCGCCCTCAAATTTGTTCACGATCCAGTCGACCATGCTCTCCTTCCCCTCCAGCACGAAGGTGAGGAGGATCTTGTATTGGATGAGCAGGCTGGTCTCGCCTTTCATCTCCGAGCTGTTCCCGGCGACGAGGGCTTCGAAGCGATTGCGCGCCTCGGCCCAGTCTCTTTTCAGGAAAGGAATTTCCGCGAGATTGAACTGCGCGTTCCAAAACTTCGGCTCTATCTCGAGCGCCTTGCGGAGCGCGGCCTGCGCCTTGTCGTATTCGCGTTTCCGAATCAGAACGACCCCGCGAAGATTTTGGGATTCGGCGAGATCGGGTTGGCGCGCATCGATCGCGTCGAGAGCCTTAAGTGCTTCATCGTAGTGATTAGCGTCGAATTCGCGGAACGCCTTGTCATACATCGTCTCGAGTTCAGTTTTGGCCGGCGTCACCCCCGTGGCCGCAAAGGAGCTAAAAACCAACAGGGAAACAGCGACGAGACGAGGGAGTTTCATGACAAGGGAAGCAAACGCGAACGCATAGAACAAGACAAGTATTTAATTCTCCGGGCGACGCCGTTTAGCAGGCGTCGGGGTCGGCTTTGCTGGCTCAGTCCCAGCCGACGGATTCGACCCACTTCCGACGGTTTTGGGACTTGGCGGTACGATGGTATGAAGCAGCGTCCGCGCCAGCCGGCCGAGAAAGGGCGGACGGGGCGTGGGCGCCGGGGAGGAGATTGGAACGGGCGGGTTGGCCGGCGTCGGCTCCACTGCGGAAGAAGCGGTTCGACGCGCCTTGGATTTCGCGACCTTGGCTCTCTTCTTTTGCGCAGGTGCGCGCTTTTGTTTCTCTTCCCCGCTTTGCGCGACCATCTCGGCGTTCGGGGAGGAAGAAGGAGTCGCTGAAGCCTCTTGGGCCGCCGCGACCCGCTCGGGTGTGGGACTTACTGTCCTTTCCTTGGCTGCGACCATCTCCGGCGACGGAGACTTCGCCGGGCTGGGCAGCACTGACGGCGACGGCGAGGCCGCTGCGGCCACTCCGGGTGTTTCAATACCTAACGAACTTAGGTCGAGCAGTGTGGGGGCAAACTCTGAGTTCGCTTCCTCGGAAAAGAGCTTCTTCGCCGAGTCGACCCACTGCGTCGCCTGCTTGGCATTACCATGCTGAAAGTTCCAGGCCGCCTGGGCGTAATAGAGAGCCGGCGTTTGGTCGGTAAATTTAAACTGATCCATCGTCTGCTGGGCCGCGCTCTCCTCGCCCTCCTGGAGCAGGGCGAGGAAGAGCTGGT
>JBPCRH010000425.1:0-4584 GCA_050997075.1 Chthoniobacterales bacterium | reverse complement strand
GTGCGCCGCGACGCGCTTGCTCAACAGCCTGCTTTTCGGCGTTGGCGCTTACGATCCGCTGACGTTTTTCGGGACGGTTCTGTTGATCACGACGCTCGGTTTTCTGGCGGCGTGGTTGCCCGCGCGCCGGGCCACGCACGTCGATCCAATGGAGGCGCTTCGTTATGAGTAACACAGCCGTCTCGGCTGTTCCGTCGCGCGGGCGTCTCGCCTGCTCGCTGCCCATCCCCAAACTGCGGGCGAGACGCCCGCACTACGCATCAGGCGAGACGCATGAGTTACGATGAACGATCTTCGCTTCGCGCTCCGCCAGCTCCGCAAGTCGCCCGGCTTCACTTTCGTCGCGGTGCTTACGCTCGCCCTCGGGATCGGCGCGAACACCGCCATCTTCAGCATCATCCACGCGGTCCTGTTGCGGCCGCTGCCTTATCCGGAACCAGAGCGGATCATGTCGCTGCACGAGAGCAACGGCGCGCAGGAATTCTCCCTCGCATTTCCGGATTATCTCGATTGGCGGCGCGACAGCACCGTCTTCGAAAACCTCGCCGTTTCCCGGATCGACTCACGCAATCTCAGCGACATCCCCGGCCGCGAAGCGGAGCGCATCGGCGCCGCCCATGTGACCGCGAACTTCTTCAAAGTCATCGGCGTCTCCGCGGAAGTCGGCCGCACATTCACGGAAGAAGAAGATCGCGTTGGCGGACCTCAGCTTATCGTGATCAGCGATCGACTTTGGCAGCGCGCATTTCAACGCGACCCGCAGGTGCTCGGCCGCGCGCTCACGTTCGACGCGAAGCCCTGCACCGTGATCGGCGTGATGCCGCCGTCCCTGACTTCGCCGGAGGGAACCGACGCCTGGTTCCCGATCATGCGCCGGAGCGATAACCCCGCGTGGATGAACCGCGCCAATCATCCGATGATGTTTGGCTGGGGTCGGCTGAGGCCGGGCGTGACCGTCGAGCAAGCGCGCACCGAGATCAAAACCATCGCCGCCCGCCTCGAGAAGCAATATCCGGAAACGAACGCCGGTGTGACCGCGGAGGTGAAGCCGCTCCTGGAAAATCTGATCGGCGGCTATCGCAAAAATCTCACGCTCTTGTTCGGTGCGGTCGGGCTCGTCCTGCTCATCGCCTGCGCGAACCTGGCGAATCTCTTCGCCGCGCGCGGGGCGGGGCGGGCGCGGGAGTTTGCGATCCGGGCGGCGGTCGGGGCTTCGCGGGCCCGCATCGTTAGGCAACTGCTCCTAGAGAGCGCCATCGTCGCTATGCTCGGTGGGGTATTTGGTTTCCTTCTTGCGCTCTGGTGTCGCGACGCTCTGATCGCGCTCGGACCAACTGAGGTGGCGCGGTTTCATGAGATCACTTTCGACGGTCGCGTCCTCGGATTTACCTTTGCGCTCGCGGCCCTCACGACGGTGCTCTTCGGTCTCTGGCCAGCCTGGGGTGCGTCGCGGACGAATGTGCAACTGGCGTTGAAATCCGGCTCCGCGCAGTCGTCCGATTCGCGCGCGGCGCGCCGCTCGCGCGACTGGCTCGTGATCGGCGAGATCACGCTCACGCTCATTCTACTGAGCAGCGCGGCGCTGGTGATGAAGAGCTTCGCCCACACGCAGGCGCTGTCGTTAGGCTACGACCCGCGTAACCTCCTCACCGCGCGGATGGACCTCGCTTACGCGCGCTACAACAGCCCGGCAAAGACTTCCGCTTTTGCCGAGGCCGTCCTGAGCAAAGTGCGCGCCTTGCCGGGCGTGACCAGCGCCTCCTTCGGCACCAACCCACCTCAATTGGCCGGGTGGCAGAGTAATTTTTACAAGGATGGAATCGGTACGCCGATCGTTTCCGATCAACCAAACGCGGACAGCGAAGTGGTGGCGTCGGATTATTTCGCGACCATGAAAATGCCGATCCTCCGCGGTCGCGCACTCGATCGCCGCGACACACAGACGGCGCCGCAAGCGGTGGTGATCGACCAGACCACCGCGGAGCAAATCTTCCCCGGCCAGGACCCGTTAGGCAAAAGAATCTCCTGCGGCCCGGGCGGGAACGATGACGAGAACCGCTGGTTCGAAATCGTGGGCGTGACGGGGCGCGTGCGCTTCCGCGGTTTCGATGACCCCACCAAGTTGCCCGCGCTGTATTTCTCGCAGGCGCAGGTGGACCGGACCGGCCAGGTGCTGCTCGTGCGCTCGACCGTCGGTCACGCTGCGCTGGAAAAATCGATCCGCGAGATCGTGGCCTCGATCGATTCAACCCAGCCGGTTTTCGATGTGCGCACGATGATGGATCGCCTCGGCGAAACCTGGGCCGGACCGCGGCTGCTCACGTTTCTGCTCGCGGTCTTCGCCGGCCTCGCGTTGCTGCTCGCGACGATCGGGCTCTACGGCGTCATCTCTTACAACGTGCTGCGACGGCGGCGCGAGATCGGCGTCCGCCTCGCGGTGGGGGCGCAGCGCAGTGACATCCGCGCGCTCATCGTGGGCCAGGGCGCGAAGCTGCTGGCAGTTGGCCTAACGACCGGGTTAGTGGGCGCGATCTTTTCCGCGCGACTCCTGCGCAGCGTTCTCTTTGAGGTCAACGCGGTCGATCCGCTGATTTATCTCGGCGTCAGTTTCCTGCTCGCGCTCGCGGCACTGCTCGCCTGCTGGCTCCCCGCGCGCCGCGCGGCCCAAACCGATCCCATGATCACGCTTCGCTCCGAATGAAAAACGTCACACAGCCGTATCGGCTGTCCCGTCGCGCGGGCGTCTCGCCCGTACGCTGTAGCACCCTGCAGGCGAGACGCCTGCAGAACGCATCAGGCGAGACGCCTGGGTTACGAGAACTGCGCCCTAACGCATAACGACTCATGCTCACTGACCTCCGTTACGCCTTCCGCATGCTGGTCAAAGCGCCGGCCTTCAGCGTCATCGCGATCGTCGCGCTCGCGCTCGGGATTGGTGCGAACACCGCCATCTTCAGCGTGGTCGATGCCGTGCTTTTGCGACCGCTGCCCTATCCGCATTCCGAGGAACTGGTCCATCTGAGCGAGCGGATGAGCTTCTTTGCCACTGGCTCGGTCAGCTATGCCAACTTTCTCGATTGGCGCGCGGCTCAGCGCAGCTTCACCGATCTCGCCCTTTACCGCAGCAACGCGGTGAACCTCTCAGGTCGCGGCGGCGAGACGCCGCCGGAACTGGTCGAGGGCGGCGACGTCACCTGGAATCTGCTCCGCATTCTCGGCACGAAGCCGTTCCTCGGCCGCGACTTTACGGAGAAGGAGGACATGCCCGGCGGACCGAAGGTGGTCATCATCAGCGCGGGGCTCTGGGAGCGGCGCTTCGGCGGTTCGCCCAGGGTAATCGGCCAGCAGTTGATCGTCGATGCGGTCCCGCGCGAGATCATCGGGGTCGTGCCTGACGAGGTGAAACTGATTCGTAACGCGAAGGTTTACCTCCCGTTAGGCGACCTGCGCGCGAACAAGAACATCCTGGAGCGCGGCAATCATCCGGGGTTCTACGCCCTCGGGCGCTTGAAACCGGGTGTGACCCTGACCCGGGCGCGCGCCGACCTCGACCACATCGCGCGCGACGTCACCCGCCGTTATCCGGCTTCGAACAGCGGCCGCTCAGTCACCGCGCGCAATCTCCTCGACGCCACGGTCGGCGATTACCGGACAAATCTGCACCTCATCCTCGCCGCGGTCGCCTGCGTTCTCCTCATCGCCTGCGCTAACGTCGCCAACCTGCAACTGGCCCGCGCGCTCGGGCGCGGCAAAGAGCTCGCCGTCCGCGCCGCGCTGGGCGCGAGCCGCTGGCGTTTGATGCGGCTGCTGCTCATCGAAAGCACCATGCTCGGAGTGGTCGGCGGCGCGGCCGGGCTGCTCATCGCGGTCTGGAGTCTCGATGCGATCCACGCCCTCAGCCCGGCGGAGGTGAGCCGATTCCAGGAGACGCGGCTCGACTTTTTCACCCTCGGCTTCGCCACCGGCGCCGCGCTGCTCTGTGGAATTCTGGTCGGCGTCTGGCCGGCCTGGCGGGTTTCGCGACTCGCTTCGCTCAGCGGCGTGCTCCACGAAGCCGGCTCGCGCGGTGGCAGCGACAGCGCGGGCCGACAACGCGCGCGCGGCGTGCTCGTCGTCACCCAGGTCGCGCTTGCGCTCGTCCTTCTCGCGGGCGCTGGCCTCACTTTGAAAAGCTTCTGGCGTTCGCAGAAGGCACCGCTCGGATTCGAGCCGCACGACATCCTCATGATGATGCTGATGCTGCCGACAACGCGCTACGATTCGAAGGAAAAACGCGGCATCTTTTACCGGCAAATGCTCGAGCGCGTAGGCGCGGTCCCGGGTGTCGTGGTCGCAGCGGTGGGTGAGAATGTTCCCTTCGACGACACGGAATGGGACAGCTCGTTTCACATCGTCGGCACGCCGCCGGCGTTGCCGGGCCACGAGCCGCCCGCGGAGGTCAATGTGATCTCGCCGGATTATTTCAAAGTGATGCGGATGCCGATCCTGCGCGGGCGCGGCTTCCAGCCGGAGGATCGGCTCGGCGCACCACGCGTGATCCTGATCGACGACAGTTTCGCGCGTCGCTATTTCCCCGGTCAGAAC
>JBPCRH010000364.1:0-8772 GCA_050997075.1 Chthoniobacterales bacterium | reverse complement strand
GTCTATTCGTCGCTGATCGCGCAGTCGGTTCGCTTCGAGCTTGCGGAAAGTTTTTTTAATTCCCTCACCCGCCGCGTTTTTGCGACTGAGGGGGTCGATCAGGCGATCGAGTTTGTCGATACCGATTTCGATTTCCCGCCTAACGAACACAAGACTGATCTCTGCCGAATCTACTCGGACACTCAATTGCTCGGACTTCTCGTGAAGGCCCTGAGCGATGTCGAGGGCGCGGGCTTCGCCCAGGACTGCTGGCAAGACTTAGAGGCTGCCGCGCGGGCCGCGGCCGAGCGGATCGAGGCCACAATTCCGACGGGAGAATCTTATGAGCTGGAAATTTTTCGTAACGCTTTTTACCGCGGCCGCGGCGCCTATCTCGTCGGTAGCTTTAAGTCCCATGAGCGGGTGACGCCGATCGCTTTTTGCCTGCGTCATCCGGCTGCGAGCGGCGTCGCGCTCGATGCCGTTTTGACCGGGGAGAGCGATCTCGCGATTTTGTTTTCCTACACCCGTGCTTACTTCCGGGTCGATGCGCCCGCCAGCTATGCGCTGGTGCAATGGCTGCGTCGCCTGATGCCGGGCAAACGAGTGGCCGATCTCTACAACGCGATCGGGTTCAACCGGCATGCCAAGACCGAGTTCTACCGCGATTTCGTCCGGCACTTGCAGCATTCGGACGATTGTTTCGTGGCCGCGGAAGGCACCCGCGGGATGGTCATGCTCGTCTTCACCCTCCCAAGTTATGATGTCGTCTTTAAGCTGATTCGCGACCGCTTCGATGCGCCGAAGGAGAGCGATCGGGGCGAGGTTATGAGCCGTTACCGACTGGTCTTCGAGCACGATCGCGCGGGGCGCTTGGTCGAGGCGTACGAGTTCGAGCACTTGCGTATCGCGCGCAACCGCTTCGAGTCTTCCCTGCTCGACGACCTAACGCGCGATGCCGGGGCAACGGTGAAGATCGACGGCGACGATGTCGTGATCGCGCACACCTACGTCGAACGCCGAGTCCGCCCGCTCAATCTGCTCTTCCGCGAGTGCGACGAGGAGACAGCAATCGACGCGGCGTGCGATTACGCGCAATCGATCAAAGACCTGGCCGCTTCGAATATTTTCGCGGGCGATTTGTTAACCAAGAACTTCGGGCTCACCCGCCGCGGCCGGGTCGTCTTCTACGACTACGACGAGCTTTGTCCGCTGACGGATTGCAATTTTCGTGAGCTGCCGCAATCGCGCAGTTACGAGGAAGAGATGGCGGCCGAGCCTTGGTTTTCCGTTCGGCCTAACGATATTTTCCCAGAGGAATTCCCGCGTTTCCTTTCCTTTCCGGAGCCGGCTCGGGCGGCTTTGATGGAACGACACGGCGATCTGTTTCGCCCGGAGTATTGGCGCGGTGTGCAGGAGGAATTGCGCAGAGGAAATCTGCCTGAGGTCCTGCCCTACGCCGGAGAGCGCCGGCTCATCTCTCGCTCCGGCGACGGCGAGGATCGTTTGTAGAGAAAGACTTCGCGCCGGCCTTCGCCGGCCATCCCTGCGCCAGCGCCGCAGTTGGCTTCTACTCTTTCTTGTGACCCAGGATGAGGAGTGCGCCGGAGGTCTCCTCCGCGATCCGCAGGACGAAATCGCTGATCGCGCGCCGGCGACCCTGGAGCTGTTGCAGGCCAAGGATGAGCAGGTCGTGCTCGGCCGCGTGCCGAATGATCTCGGCGGCGGGATCGAGACAACGCTCGACCGTGATTTCCGCGCCTCTTCCCATTTCGTCGCCGGCGCGACGCTCGGCGGCTCGACGGGCCCGCCGCAAATCTTCGTCGGAGATCGCGTGGGGCAGGAAACAAACGTAGTGGACAGCGAGATCGCTCTCCCGCCGCAGGCTGCCCAGCACCCGCGCCCGCAGCGGACTGTGGCTGCCACGGCCGCCCACCGGAATGAGGATGCGGCGGGTCGTCTTGAAGCGCCATGTCTTCGCGGCGCGGAGTAGAATGGCATCGCAGGGAGCGTTGCTCAGCAGTTCGTTAAATCCCGGGTCCGAGGCCTGCTCGCTGATGCTGCGCAACCCGAGCAGGATCGCTTCGCAGCGGTGGAGCCGGGCGACGCGCAGGATTTCAGCCCAGTGATTCGAGGCTATGGTGAGCAGAGCCTCCGGCGCGAGCCCGGCGGAGAATGAGGCGGTGAGCGCTTCACGCTGGACTACTGCCATCTCGCGCAAACTGGAAGGGGATTCATTCTCGACCCAGGTTGCCGGCGGCCGCACCACGGAGAGGAGGAGGACCCGACCGACGTGAGGCGGACTGACGGCGTTGGCGACCGCGACGATGGATCCCACGTTATCCGCATCATCAACCGGAAGCAGAATGAGAGGGTTGCGTCCGCGAGACTTAATCAGAATCGGATCGATCCCTTCGGCGGAAGCGTCAAAAATCTGCGCCCGTCCAGCGAAGCGGAAGGCGTACAAACCCGCGCCCAAAGAGAGCCAAATGACCGTGATCACCCCCGCCGCCGGGACCGAGACACTCTGAAAAAAGGCAAGGCCGAGGCAGGAGGCGCCGCCAAGGAGTGGGACGAGCGGGAAGAGTGCCACACGAAACGGCATCTGCGCCGGGTCCATCCGCCGCCGCATGACGATGTTGATGTAATGGGCGAAGGAAAATGTGACGAGAAATATCAGGCTGGAAGCGGCGCCGGCCGTGGCCACGTCGGGCACCAGAAGCAGGATCGAGACAACGATGAGCGCGACTGCGAGCACGGCGATCCGCGGCAGTCTGCGCTGCGGGTCGAGCCGCCCGAGCCGGGGCGAAAGCGTGCGATCGCGCGCCATCGCGAAGGCGACTCGTGAAGCCGCAAAAAGGTTCGCCTGCAAAGCGGAGAGCATCGAGAGAATGCCCGCCGCGATCACCAGCCAATAACCGCTGCCGCCGAGAAAGCGTCGCGCGGCGAGCGCGATGATCCCTTGCGGTTGCTCCCGGGCCAGCCCGGCGACGGTTTCGCCGGGCCCGACGCCGGCTACGGCGATAACAAAAAGAAGCGGCAAATAGATAACCAGCGCGATCAGGAGCGAGCCAATCATCGCCCTGGGAATGTTGCGGCCTGGATTTTTGATCTCTCCTCCCACCGCCGCGATCAGATCGAACCCCTGCAAGGCGATGAAAGTAAAACCCATCGCCTGGAAGAGACCGGGAGCGCCGCCGGGAAAAAAAGGAACGAGATGCGCCTTGATCTGGTGCCCGGAGGACCGCGCCAGGGCCCAGAGCCCGGCGGCGATAACGAGCGCGAAGACCGCGGTCTTGGTCACGTTGATCCACTGGCCGCCGCCGCCGCCTTTACGGAGGTGAAGGCCGGAGTAACAAAGTGTTGCCAGGACCGCCACCAGGGTAAGACCCCAGCGCGAGGGCCAGAAGCCAGATGGGCCGGCGAAGATTTGCGGCCAGATTTCCCGCAACGGCATGAGCAGAAACGAGGCCAGGCCGAGGGCGTAGAGGACCGCTGCCACGAGCGAGGCAAACCAGACGACCCATCCGACCGCGAAAGCGATGCGGACATTAAGGACTTTCTTGGCGAAAGTGTAAGTGCCGCCGGATTCAGGAAAGGCCGCGGCCATTTCCCCGAAGCTCAAGGCGGTGAGCAGGGCGATGATCCCGTTCAATGCGAAAGCCAGGATCGCGCTCGGCCCGGTCGCCGCGAAGGCTGCCCCGGCGAGAGCCAGGATCCCTCCACCGACGATCGCGCCGACGCCGACGCCGGTCGCCGCGGTCAGCCCCATGGTTCGCTGGATGCCGCTCTCTCTTCCCATGGTGGGGGCGATTATACGCTGTCTGCCCTGCAAGGACACTTTCCGGATTCGCCGTCGCCTTCGGGCACAGCCCACTGGCGTGTCGCTCCCCAGAGTGTGATGGGCACCTCGACAGTCTGGCCTTGCACGTTTGTGGCCCTCGCTTTGCCGAAGCGGCCGCGCGAGACCAGGGAAGTTGTGCAAAGGTTCCGCAATGCCTTTTGCAGACAACCGGCTTCTTTTCGGCGGCGATCCCACCGCGCGGATCGTCGCCGTCGAGCTCGGCGACACCGGCACGGTGCGTGTTTACCGGCGAGAACAAGGCGGTGCGACTGTCTGTGAGGTCGAGAAGTTTCATCCCTTCATCTGGGCCGACGGCGACGTCGCTGATCTCGGTCTTCCCAACGCGGAGAAGCTCGCGGGCGACCTGAAATACAACTGGCTCGTGACCACCGATAGTTGGAAGGAACTGATCGCGCTACGTAATGGCCTCAAAGGTGCCGGGCGCCACTTCTTCGCGCTGAGCGATCCGGTGCAGCATTACCTCACGCACACGGGACGCACGCTTTTCAAGCAGTTGCCTTTTGAGGAACTAAAACGGATGCAAATCGAGGTGCTCTCCTTCGCGGGTGGAGATCTCGAGACGACCGACGACGATCACCTCACGAGCATCGCCGTATCCGATAACTCCGGCTGGGAGGAGCTGATCGAGATCAACCCCGACGCGGTCGAGGAATCAGAACATGCCGCGATCAAGAGCCTGACCGCTTTGATCAAGGAACGCGATCCGGACGTGATCGAAGGTCATAACCTTTTTAAGTTCGACCTGCCCTTCCTCGTGGCGCGGGCGCGCAAGGCGAAGACCAAGCTCGACTGGGGGCGCCAGGGCGGCTTTCTCCGTTCGCGCCCGTCGCGGCTGCAAATCGCGGAGAAGACGATCGATTACCCAAAGTTCACAATCGAAGGGCGACACTTCGTCGACACCTTCCTGCTCGCACAGTTTTACGACGTCGGGATGCGCACACTCTCCGGGTTTGAGCGGAGCGATGTCGCCCAGCACTTTGGCCTAACGACTCTAACCGAGGTCTCACAACTCTCGGGGAAAGAGTTACAACGCGCGTGGATGAAAGAGCCGGAACGTTATCGGGAGCGGGCCCTTTGCGCCGTGCGCGAGACGCGCGCAGTCGCGGACTTGCTTAGTCCCAGTTACTTCATCCAGGCGCAGATTTTTCCCTATAACTATCAAGCCGTAATCGTGCGCGGGGACGCCACCCGGATCAACGCCCTCTTCCTTCGCGAATATCTCCGGCAGCGGCACGGCATCCCGGAGATGCCGATGGCCCGCGGTTTTGAAGGGGGTTACACCGACATCTTCTTCACCGGCGTCGCGCGCAACGTCTGGCATTGCGACGTCGCCTCGCTCTATCCGTCGATCATGCTCCAGTTCGACTGCTTCCCGGTGAGCGATCAGCTCCAGATCTTTCGCAGCCTGCTCACGGACCTGCGCAGCTTTCGGCTCGAGGCGAAGAACGACATGCGCCAGGCGCAGGACGAACCAACCCGCCGTTCCTACCACGCGCTGCAGAATACCTTTAAGATTCTGATCAATAGCTTCTACGGCTATCTCGGTTTTGCGCAGGGTAACTTTGCCGACTTCGAAGCCGCCGCGCGGGTGACCCAGATCGGGCGAGATATTCTTAAGCAGATGATCGCGTGGCTGGAGAAGCAGGGCGCACAGGTCATCGAAGTCGATACCGACGGCATCTACTTTGTACCCCCCGTGGCACAAGTTTCCAACTTGCGGGGGAGACAAGTTAAAAACTTGCTCCACGAAAAGGAGACGACCGCTTCGATGGAGGATCTGCGCGCCGGCTTGGCGAAGGAACTTCCGCCCGGAATCGAAGTGGAGTTCGATGAGCAGTTCGAGGCGATGTTTAGTTACAAGGCGAAGAACTACGCGCTCCTCGACAAGGAAGGCGAAGTGACGCTGAAAGGCGGAGCACTAAAATCCCGCGGGCTCGAGAAGTTCCAGCGCGTCTTCCTCGAACGAATGATCAAGCTTCTGATGGAAGAAAAACCGGCAGCGATCGCAGCTCTGCGCGATGGATTCGAGGAAAAGATCCGCGAAGGACAGTGGCCGATCGAGATGCTCATGAAGACCGACACGCTTCAGGATTCGCTCGAGAAATACCGGCAAAAGATCGCCGGTGGCGGACGCAACCGGGCCGCGGCCTATGAGCTGGCCCTGGCGAGCGGTCGGAACTACAAGCCGGGTGACCAGATCAGCTACTACGTGAAGGCGACGCCGAAGAAGGTGGCGGCCTACGAAGCGGCGAAGCTGGTCAGTGATTTCGATCCGAACGCGCGCGATGAGAATGTCGATTACTACGTCGCGAAGCTCGGTGAGCTGACGAAGAAGTTCGCCGGCTTCACCGCGCCGAAGGAGAACGCGCAATCGGAGGCGCAGACGGATCTCGGGTTTTAGTGCTAGCTAGAAGCTATCCCAAACTTTTTGCAGGAGTAATCATGTTGAGCACAGCGCAACATCTCTAACTGCACCCCAAGCCGCTCCCCGGCAGAAACGAGCAGAGACTCTTCATTTCATTCAGAATGACATATTTGGGGATAGCTTCTAGCTCAGCTGTCGTTTTACCCGATTGTCATCCGAGCGGAGCGAGGAATCTCGCACGCGTGACGTCAAATGGGAAAAGACGCCACCAGACGCTTGAGAGATCCCTCGCCGCGCCTGCGCCGACTCGGGATGACAACTGTGAGGCGGCGCGGCGCTCCACGAAAAACGCCGCCAGCGTTTCCACCGGCGGCGTTCTCTAAAGGAGTGAGGACGATTCGCGTCTAGGCGAGGGTGCTGCCGCGGTTCATCCCGATGAACCCTTCGCGCTCCAGATGCAGGACGATGGTCTGAGCCGCTTCTTCCGCAGTCAACTCCGCCGTATTGATGTGCAACTCGGCGTCGGTCGGTTCTTCGTAGGGGTCGCTGATGCCGGTGAATTCTTTCAGGATGCCGGCGCGCGCTTTCGCGTAGAGACCTTTGCGATCGCGGCCTTCGCAGACATCGACCGAGGTCGAGAGATGCACGAGGATGAAACCGCCGAGCCCTTCGATCATGCCGCGGATTTCCTTGCGAGTTGCGTCATAGGGCGCGATCGGAGCGCAGATGGCGATGCCGCCGTTTTTCGTGATCTCCGAGGCGACGTAGCCGATGCGGCGGATGTTAATGTCGCGATGTTCTTTGGAGAAGCCGAGCTCGCTCGAGAGATGTTTCCGGACGAGATCGCCGTCGAGCATCGTGACCGGGCGGCCGCCAACCTCGAGGAATTTCGTCATGAGGACATTGGCGATGGTCGATTTTCCCGAGCCGGAGAGGCCGCTGAAGAAAATGGTGACGCCTTGCCGCGCACGCGGCGGGAAGCTTTTGCGTAACTCGGTGGCGACTTCGGGATAGGTGAACCAGGTCGGGAGATCGCGGCCTTCGTTGAGCCGGCCGCGGAGTTCGGTCCCGGAGATATTGAGGACGCGGGCGCCTTCGGGGACTTCGTTGTCGGGGGTATACTTATCCTTGTCCTCGAGGTAGACCATCATCTGGAACGGCACTTGTTTGACGCCGATTTCGTCTTCGTGTTTGGCGAAAAGCTCCTGCGCTTCGTACGGTCCGTAAAACGGCTTGCCGTCGGTGTCCTTCCCCGGGCCAGCGTGGTCGCGGCCGACGATGAGGTGGGTGCAACCGTAGTTCTTGCGGATGAGCGCGTGCCAGATGGCTTCGCGCGGGCCGCCCATGCGCATCGCGAACGGGACGAGGGCGAGCTTGGCCGTGCCGGCCGGATATTTGCCGACGAGAAGCTGGTAACAACGCACGCGGGTGAAGTAGTCCACGTCGCCCGGTTTGGTCATGCCGACGACCGGGTGAATGAGGAGACTGGCTTCGATTTGTTTTGCGGCGCGGAAGGTGAGTTCGACGTGCGCGCGATGCATCGGGTTGCGCGTCTGGAAGGCGACGATCCGGCGCCAGCCAGCATCGGCGAAGACAGCGCGGAGCTCGGCCGGAGTCAGGCGCAAGGTCTTGAAGTCGTAGTGCGTCGGAATCTGGAGACCTTCGAGGCGACCGCCGACGTACCACGGGTTGCCGCGTTTCAGGAGATAAGCCACACCGGGATGGGCTTCGCTCGTGCTATTGAAGACGGCCTTGCCTTCCGCCTTCAGGTCAGGCTGCCAGACGTCCTCG
Source organism: Chthoniobacterales bacterium (assembly GCA_050997075.1). GTDB lineage: Bacteria > Verrucomicrobiota > Verrucomicrobiia > Chthoniobacterales > UBA10450 > Palsa-1392. The sequence goes on along the minus strand of JBPCRH010000364.1, from coordinate 772 downwards.
ACATGGAGGACGGCGACCATCACGCCTTCGCCATCGCGCAGGGCGATTTTGCTGCTCCCGGGCGTGAGGGTTTTCGCGAAAGCTTCGGTCACGTCGAGGGTGATCGGCATCGGCCAGAGGACGCCGCTGGTCAGCTTCATGCTGCTGCACACGCTCTCGTAGTCGGCTTTGTTCATGAAGCCGGTGAGCGGCGAGAAGCCGCCCTTGAGGAGCATCTCGGCGTCGCAAATCTGCCGGGCGGTCAGGTCCCACGAGGGAAAATCCTGCGAAGCGCCTTTGGTCTGAGCGGCCTGCTCGGGACCGACAATGAGGTTGATGAGATCACCGCCGTGCGGCTGGATGAGATGACTTTGGTTCTTGTTTGTATTCAAATTGGTTGGTCTGCTAAATTTTGGAGTTCCTCTTTCGCTTCAAATCCGGGCAAATCAAGTAACGAAGCGCGGTTTATCGAGCGCGGGGATCAACGGAAGCAGCTGTCGTGCCGGTGATTTCCGGGATGCGGGGTCGCTGCGGCAGCGTGAAAGGCACTTTCGCTCCATCGCCCCCGCTCTCGTGGCCTTCGGGATTGCTCTCAGTCCGCAGGCCGCGCGGTCTGGAAAGCCCTCTGAATTTCGCGGCCGCGCCCGGTCATCCCGAGCGAAGCGCAGCGCAGTCAAGGAATCCCGGGGGGTTTCGAGGAAGTTTTGGAGCGAGGGTTTTATGGTTCCGCCACGGGATCCCTCGACTTCGTTTCGCTTCGTTTGGGATGACCGCAATTACGGCCGCGCGGCCC
>JBPCRH010000320.1:0-9960 GCA_050997075.1 Chthoniobacterales bacterium | reverse complement strand
GGACAGAAGCTGGCGTGGCTCGGCGGCGAGGGAATTGGATTCCAGCGCGTTCTCTACCTCCGCCCGCATCAGGGCGAGGGGCGTTTTCAATTCGTGCGAAGCGTCCGAGGTGAAACGGGTGACCTGTTCGAAGCTGCGCTGGAGACGATCGAACATTTCGTTCAAAACCTTGGTGAGACGTCCGATTTCATCCTGCCCCGGCGGGGGCGGCATCCGCTGGTGGAGATCACTCGCGGAAATCTTTTCAGCTTGCGCGATGATCGTCCGGATCGGCGCGACCGCGCGGCCGGCGATGAGCCAGCCACCGGCGCCGACCGCGAGCACGACCAGGGGAAGGGTGATGAGATAGGCCCGGAGCAGTCCCTCGAGCGCTTCGTGTAATGCCTGTAGATTTTGCCCCAGAGCAAAGGTGATATCGCCGTGCCGAAAGACTTGAAAACGCACGCGTCGGCCTTGCAAAACTAATTCGTTAGGCTGCTTCTGCGGCACGGGCAGGATTACTTCCATCCTGCCCAACGCCGGCGAGCGATAGAGCAGGCGCGAACCGGCCCGCATTTCGACATAGGGGAAGCGCGGCAAATCTTCCGCCGCGAAAAGACTCGCATCCTGTCCCTGGCCAGGAGCGCGCTGTTGTTCATCCAACTCGTCGCCGAACGCACTCGCCTTATCCCGAATATCCTTGACGACATTTGCCAGCAGTTCGCGCCGAAGATTCCAGGCGGCGCCCGCGCCGAAAAGGCTTACTGCCATGGTCGCGACCGCCACGCTCCAAAGAGCGACCCGGGCGCGGAAGGTGAGCTGTTTCATTTCTCCTCGCGCAGCACGTAGCCGGTGCCGCGGACGGTCTGGAGCAATTTGCGCGAATGGCTGTCATCGATCTTGCGCCGCAGACGTTGCATGCAGACTTCAACGACATTGGTGCCGGTGTCGAAATGATGTTCCCAGACGTGCTCGCAGAGCGAGGTCTTGGTGATCACGCGGCCCGCGTGTGTCATCAGGTATTCGAGCAGGGCAAACTCCCGGTTCGTTAGCTCGACCTTCTGGCCATCGCGGCTGGCTTCGCGCGTGACCACATTCAAAGATAAGTCCGCCACCTGCATGATGGTGGCGTGCTCACCGGAGGCGCGGCGCAGGAGCGCCCGGACCCGCGCGATGACCTCGGTGATCGAGAACGGCTTGGGCAGGTAATCGTCGGCGCCGAGATTCAAGCCTTCGACGCGTTCGTTGAGATGGCCACGCGCCGAGAGCAGGAGCACCGGCGTGTTGATGTGCTGCCGCCGCATCTCGCGCAGGACGCTGAGTCCGTCGCGTCCCGGGAGCATGATGTCGAGGACGATCGCGTCGTAGGAATGAGTGAGGATTTGATCGAGCGCGATGTCGCCCGCGTGCACCAGATCCACGACGAGGTTTTCCTGCGTGAGCCCCTTGCGCAGGAAACTCCCGAGCTTCTTTTCGTCTTCCACCACCAGCACCCGCATGACCTCAATTTAGCCATCCGCCCAGCGGGAAGCCAGAGCCCCGGCGCAGATAACGATTTTGTCAGCGGAGCGAGCGCTTGTTTGACAGCTTTGTTTGCTAGGCTGGGAACATGAATACAACCTATCGAACCCTTCTCACCGGAGTCATTCTCGCTGGCCTGGGCACTTCCGCTTTGCTCGCTGCGGGCGAGACGGATGCGCAATTGCTCAAGCAGGCGAAAATCTCCAAGACCCAAGCAGAGCAGATCGCCCTGGCCAGAGTGCCTGACGGGAAGATCCGGAGCGCAGAGATCGAGAACGAGCATAACGCGCTCGTCTGGTCCTTCGACATCACGAAGCCCGGGACGAAAGACATCACCGAAGTGTTGGTGAACGCCAAGACCGGGAAGATCGTCGACGTCAGCGTCGAGAATCAGAACGACCAGGCGAAAGAAGCAGCGGCGGATAAGGCAGCGGCTGCGAAGAAATAGCCCGTGTGCGGCGGCCGGCAGTCCCCGGTGGACTGTCGGCCCGCTTGGGTAAAAGATAGAGCCCGTGCTGGACTCTCCTTATGACCGGTTCTTCGCCCGAACCGGGAGGCAAAGCCTTTGTCTGCTTTTGGGAATCGCTAGCGCGAGCCTCTCGCAGCTTGCTGCGGCGGAAACGCCGACGCCGTTTCTCCGCAACGTGCGCGTGCCGGCTTCCCGCATCGAAAACGCGCGCGCCCTTTCTTCGCTCCCCTTCGATCTGCGAAAGGGAATTGGCCCTGACGAAGCCGCGCTCATCGCGACCTATCAGAATCTCGCGCTGCGGGTCGAGCGTGCGCGGCGTGGACTTGCCCAGGCGCAGATCGTGCAGGCAGGTGTGCTGCCGAATCCGCAAGTCACGTATGAGCGGAATTACGTCACGGGTGGCAATACGTTTGGAACCCAGACCGCCTACAACTTCGCCGCCGGTTGGGAAGTGACTTCGCTGCTCCCGCTCATCCCGCGAGAGCACGCGGCGCGGGCCAATCTGCGCTCGGTCGATCTCGATATCGCCTGGCAGGAATGGCGCATCGCGCAGGAAGCGCGGACCGCGGTTTATCGCGTCGTCGCGCTCGAGGAGGAATTGGCCAGCGCACGGCAGGCGGATCGGGAATTGAGTGCGAGCACCGAGACCTTGAAGCGCGCCATGGAAGCGCACGAGAAAACCGTGCTCGATTACGGCGCGGCGGCTGCGTCGGCCCTGGATGCGCGGGCGATCGCGCTCGGAGTCGAGCAGGAATACGAGAAGCAGCGCCTGCTTTTGAAAAAAACCCTTGGGCTGGAGCCGGAGGCGGAGGTGCGTCTGCGCGACGGGATCGGGTTGCCCTCGGAGCTCGCCTTGCCTGACGAAAGAATGCTGAACGAGAACCTGGAAAATCGCCGGCTCGATTTGATCGCGCTCCAGGAAGGTTATCGCAGCCAGGAGGCGACGGTGCGCGCGGCCTTCCTGAGCGCCTTCCCGAAAATCTCCATCGGTTTCGTCAAGGCGACGGACACCACCAACGTGCAGACCGAAGGATTCGCGATCACCGCGGATGTGCCGATTTTCGATCGACACCAGGGGGTGATCGCGAGCGAGCGGGCCACGCGGCAGAAGTTGCTCGATGAATTTCACCTGCGCGTTTTCGAAGCGCGCGCGGACATCGCGACTGCCTTGGCAGAGGTCCGTTCGCTCAACCGGCAGGTGGCGGCGGCCGAAGAAGCCCTGCCCGTTTTCGAGAATCTCGTTAGCTCGGCCGGGGTGGCATTGCAGCAAGGGAACACCGACGTGCTTGCCTATTACAATGCCCGCAGCGGGCTGCTCCAGCGGCGCATTCAGTTGATCAGGCTCAAGGAACAATTACTCGAAGCGAAAACCGCGCTTGAACTCGCCTCGGGCCGGTTTCTGCCAAGCAACGCGGCCATGGATCTCAAATGAAAAAAATTCTCATCTGGATTGGCGCGGCCGCGGTGATTTTGTTTCTCGGCTATTGCGCGTGGCAGCATTTCAGCGGCGGCGGGAGCCCGGAGAAGAAGCAGGAACCAACCGCGCAGGTGCAGGTGGCGCAGTTGCAGCGCAAAAGCATTGCGCAAAAGCTGACGGCTTACGGGAGCGTGATCGCGCAACCCGGGAAGACGCATTCCGTTTCCGTCGCCTTCGAAACGCGCGTCATCCACGTGCTCGTCGCGCCGGGAGAGTTCGTGCATGAGGGCGATCCGGTGACGGAAGTGGAACCGAGCGCGGCGGCGATGTTGCAGCTGCAGCAAGCCCAGACCGCGGGGCAGTCGGCGCAAAACGCGCTCAAACAAACCCAGCAAAGAGACGATCTAAAGCTGGCCACGAATCAGGAACTCGACGCCGCGAAAAAGGCGGCCGCCGACGCGCAGGCTGCGCTCACCTCGATGGAGCACGCCGGCGCGGGGGGCGACCATCGTGTGCGCTCGGACGCGACCGGGATCGTCGCGAAAGTGGACGTGCAAAACGGGCAGATCGTGCCGGCGGGCGGGCCGCTGGTGGAGATCGTGGTTGAAGATCAAATCGAGGTGAAGCTCGGAGTCGAACCGGAGGATCTGCCTTCACTTCATCCACAACAGCCGATCGTGATTTTTCCGGTGAACAATCCCGAGGAAGGAAAGGTCGATGCGACCGTGCGTTTGATTACGCGCCGGGTCGATCCCGCGACGCGGCTGGTGGATGTCTATGTCGCGCTGCCCGGCGGAACGAAGATTATGCTGGATGGTTTTGTGCGCGCGGAATTCGAGCGGACGGCGGCAAACGTGCTCGTCGTCCCGCGCTCCGCGATTCTGCCTAACGATAAAAAGCAGTTCACGCTGTTCACGATCGAACAAGATCACGCCAAGGAGCACATCGTGAAGGTTGGCCTTGAGAACGACGAGGAAGCCGAAGTCAGCGCGCCGGACCTCCACGGGAACGAAACCGTCGTCACCGTTGGCAATCACGAACTGGACGACGGCATGGCCGTGGCCGTGCTCCCGCCGAAATGAATCTGACCGCGTGGGCGCAGGGTCATGCGCGTTCGATCCTTTTTCTGCTCGGGATCGGTACGCTCGCGGGCGCCGTGGCGATGTTTTCGGTCCCGGTCTCGCTTTTTCCTCAGATCAGCTTCCCGCGGGTGCGGATCAGTCTGGAGGCCGGCGATCGTCCCGCGAAACAAATGGCGGTGGAAGTGACGACGCCGATCGAGGAGGCGGTGCGCGCGATTCCCGGCGTGCGCGGATTGCGCTCCACCACCAGCCGGGGCAGCGCGGAGATTTCGATCAACTTTGATTGGGGCGAAGACATGGTGGCAGCCATTCTGGAAGCAGAATCGGAGGTGAACAAGATCCTGCCGACGCTACCCGCGGGCACGACCTTCAGCATCGAGCGGATGAACCCGACGGTTTTCCCCGTCATTGCCTACAGCCTCACTTCGAGTTCGCATTCGCTCGTCGAGTTGCGCGACCTCGCGCTCTATACTCTGCGGCCTGCGCTCTCGACCGTGCCCGGTGTAGCGAGAGTTGGGGTACTAGGCGGCCGGACGGAGGAGTACCGGGTCACGGTCGATCCCCATAAGCTTCAGTCCTTCCAGATGACGCTCGATGAGGTCGCGAAGGCGCTCTCCGCCGCGAACGTGCTCGTCGCGATCGGTCGGCTTGAAGAGTACGACAAACTTTATCTGGTCATCTCCGACACGCGCTTCAAGAAATTCGAAGAGATCGAGCAGACCGTGCTGCGTTCGTCTCCCGCCGGAGTGGTGCGCTTGAAGAATGTCGCGACGGTCGAACATTCCACCGCGCCGCAGTGGACCCGCGTGACCGCGGACGGCCGCGATGCCGTCCTCTTCCAAGTGTATCAGCAGCCGGGCGGCAACACCGTGCAAATTGCCTCCGGGGTAAAGGCGAAGCTGGCCGAAAGCGGCAAGCAAATTCCCGCCGGGATCAAGATCGCGAATTGGTACGATCAGAGCGATTTGATCGTGGCCTCCGCGCACAGCACGCGCGATGCGGTTCTGATCGGCATCGGGCTGGCCGCCATCCTTCTCATGCTCTTCCTCCGCCACTGGAAGATCACACTTATCGCGGTGCTCACGGTCCCGGCGGTGCTCGCCTCGACCATTCTCCTCCTCTTCGTTTTCAAGATGAGTTTCAATATCATGACGCTCGGCGGAATGGCGGCCGCGGTCGGGCTCATCATCGACGATGCCATCGTGATGGTGGAACATATCGTCCGCCGTGTGCGTGCGAAAGGCCTTCGCGGCGACGCGCATGCGACGGAGCGCGTCGAGCAAGCGGCGGTCGAATTCACCTCGCCATTGGCCGGTTCGTCGGCTGCGACCATCGTCATTTTCGCTCCCCTCGCTTTCCTCACCGGAGTCACCGGCGCTTTTTTCAAAGCGCTTTCGCTCACGATGGCCACGAGCCTGGTCATCTCATTTGTCATCGCCTGGCTCGCCATCCCGATCATCTCGGCGCGCTTCCTGAGCGCGGAAGACGGCGAAGAAGCGGAGGGGAAAATCATGCCGTGGGTCCATCGGAGTTATCGCCGGCTGATGGAGAAACTGCTCGGTCGCCGCGCGTTGGTGTTGCTCTTTATTCTTCCGCTCCTGGCGCTCGGTTATCTCGCCTACAAGAATGTCGCGTCGGGCTTCATGCCGACCATGGACGAGGGCGGATTCATCCTGGATTACGTCTCGCCGCCGGGCACTTCACTGGCCGAGACCGACCGCCTGCTGCAGCAGGTGGAAACCATTTTGCAGGAGACGAAGGAAGTGGAGACCTACTCGCGCCGCACCGGCATCCAGCTTAGCGGCAGCTTGAGCGAAGCGAATATCGGCGATTTTTTTGTGCGGCTGAAACCGTTTCCGCGGCGTCACATTGAAGAGGTAATGGACGACGTCCGCACGCAAATCGAAGCGCACGTGCCCGGCCTCGAAATTGAAACCGCGCAGCTGATGGAAGATCTGATCGGCGATCTCACCAGCGTCCCGCAGCCGATCGAAGTGAAGCTCTATTCCGACGACGAAGAAGTCCTGGCGAATCTGGCGCCGAGCGTGGCGGAGGCGATTCGGAAAGTAAACGGAATCGTGGACGTGAAAGACGGCATTGTGCCAGCAGGCGATGCCTTGAACATCGAAGTCGATCGTGTGAAAGCCGCGCTCGAAGGGATGGATCCCGACGCGATCACCAAAACGGTGGATGCCTATTTAAGCGGCACCGTCACCACCAATATTCAGCGCGGCCCCAAGCTGGTCGGCATCCGCGTGTGGGTTCCGCTGCCCACACGCGAGACCATGCACAAAATCGAGAATCTGCTATTGCGCGCGCCGGATGGTCACGTCTTCCCGTTGAAGCGGGTCGCGACTTTGGCCACGGTGAACGGCCAGCCGCAAATCACGCGAGATAACTTGAAACGCATGGTCGCCATCACCGCGCGGATCAGCGGCCGCGATCTCGGCTCGACCGCGGTGGAGGTGAAGAAGTTGCTCGATCAGCCGGGCACTTTGCCGGCCAACGTGCCCTATGTGCTGGGCGGACTTTACGAACAACAACAAATCGCGTTTCGCGGCCTGACCATCGTTCTCACCGCCGCCGTCCTACTCGTTTTCTTGCTCCTGCTCTTTCTCTACGAATCGTTCGGGGTCGCGATCGCGATGATGCTGACCACGCTCTTCGCGGTCGCGGGGGTTTACATCGGGCTCTGGATCACGCAGACGGAATTCAACATCACCTCGCGCATGGGCATGACTATGATCGTCGGGATCGTGACCGAGATCGCGATTTTTTACTACTCCGAGTTTCGGGAACTGGAGCCGTCTGACGACCGTTTCATCGTCGCGGGCATCAATCGCCTCCGCCCGATCGCCATGACCACCTTCGCGGCGATTCTGGCGCTCATGCCGCTGGCGCTTGGCATCGGTCAGGGCTCGGCCATGCAACAGCCGCTCGCCATTGCCATCATCTTCGGTTTAGTCTTCGGCATGCCGCTCGCACTCGTCGTGCTGCCGACGCTGCTCGCGCTCTTCGGGGTCCGTAGCCAAGGTAATTTAGATTCCAAGGAAACGTCATAACGATGTTCGTTTGGTCGCGGCGAATTCATTCACGGCCTCCATGCGGCTACGGAAGTGAGCAAGCGGAAGTCCGGGCGACGCAGTAAATAACAATTCCAACTTTGAAAGGTAACCAATGCAAAAAAACATATCGGAAGTCGCAGCTAAAGTTCCACAGGTAACTCTTGTCTTTTGGATCATAAAGATCCTCGCCACCACGTTGGGCGAGACCGGCGGCGATGCCGTCACCATGTCGTGGCTGGGCGAGACGACCTCGAGCGGTAATGGCGCTGGTTATCTCATCGGTACAGCTATCTTCGGCGTCATTTTCATTGCCGCCGTGCTCGTGCAGATCATGGCGAAAAAGTTTCACCCGTTCCTTTACTGGCTGACGATCGTCGCGACGACCACGGTCGGGACCACGCTGGCCGATTACTGCACCCGGTCACTCGGCATCGGCTACACTGGCGGCTCGAGCATCCTGCTGGTTCTCGTGATCGCGTCGCTTCTAATCTGGCGTTGGTCAACCGGGAGCATCTCGGTCGAGACCGTAAGCACGCCGAAGGTGGAGATGTTCTACTGGGTCACGATTATGTTCTCGCAGACGCTTGGCACGGCGCTCGGTGACTGGGTCGCGGATACGAATCAGATGGGCTACCTCGGCGCGGCCGCCAGTTTCGGCGGCCTTCTCGTGGTGACTGCGCTGCTCTACTACTTCACGAGTTTGTCGCACGCGGTTTTGTTTTGGGCGGCCTTCATTCTAACTCGGCCGCTCGGCGCGGTGGTGGGCGATTTTCTCGACAAACCGCACGCGCAAGGGGGCCTCGCGCTGAGCCGTTACAGCGCATCACTCGGGCTTCTGGTGGTGATCGTCGCCTTAATCCTTTTCATTCCGCAGAAGCCGGCGTCGAAAGCGCATTGATGGCGCTGGCGGAAGCGCCTGACTCATAGATCCGTCTGGATGAACTGCGGACTGGCGTGGATGTCGATCTGGCGCAGCGGGCTTTGACCGGCATTGACGAAGCGGTGCGGCGTTCCCGCCGGAATGACCACGATGCTGCCGGCGCTCACCTCGCGCGTCTCGTCGCCGACCGTGATCGTGGCCGTGCCTTCGATCGTGAAAGCGACCTCGACATAGGGATGCGTGTGTAAGGGCGGACCCTGTCCCGGCTGGGCCGTGACGATGTAGGACGAGAAAGGCGCGCCTTGGTTCTCGCCGACGAACTCGTGCGACATTCCGGCGAAGGGAAGTTGTTCAAGAGTTAAAAAGCTCATGGCTGACTCTGAATGTTTACTTTCGCGCTGCCGCTCGTCGCGAGCTTGAGAGCGATCCTAAGGCAGCGGTCGGGTCAGGCGGCGATTCTTAAAAGTGCCCGCCCACGTATTCCCACATCTGGTGATGCCAATAGGGCCATTCGTGTCCGCCCTCCGGGCCCCAGTCGTCGAGATGATGTGCGATCCCTCGACTGTTGAGCACGTCGGACATTCGGTAGGTCGGGCCGGGCACCTCCCATGGCCCACAGCCGGTCGCGAGGTGAATGTCGCAACTGGCAAGCTGATGGAGAAACCAGGGGTCGCTCTGGTTCGCCATGTAGTCGACGGGGTTATTGAAGTAGAAGTTGTCGTCGTACATCCCGTCCATGGAATCGCGCATGTCGTAGACGCCGGAGAGCGCGTAACAGCGTTTTACCCGGTCGGGATGCTTGAAGAGCATGTTGGCCGCGTGAAAGGCCCCGAGCGACGCGCCGTAAGTGGTGATGGGGATATACCCGGTCTGGCACTGGGAGTCGATGAACGGGAAGACTTCGCTCGCCACATAGTCGGCATATTGCGCCTGCATCCAGCTCCGATGGAAGGGATGCGCGCTCTTGTTTTGGAAAGAATCGCTCTGCACGCCGTTGATCGAGAAGACGCGGATGCGGCCCTGTTCGATGTAGGGACTGAGGGTGCCGATCATGCCCTGGCCTTCCTGCTCCCATTCGTCGCCGCCGCTAGTCGGGAAAGCGAGGATGGGCATGCCGAAATGGCCGTAAACGGCGACGCCCATGTCGCGATTGAGACGAGGAGAATACCAACGCTGATAGTCACGATGCATAGAGGATGGAGGATACCGGATTGGCGGTTGGGCTCAAGCGCGGTTTGACCGTCGCGCACACGTTCTTCCCCGATTATTTCACGAGCGCGCTCTTGCGGTGGCGGCCGTTAAATTCGCCGTAGAAGATTTGTTCCCACGGGCCGAGATCGAGTTTGTTGTTGGTGATGGGACCACGACCTCGCGGCCGATGATCTGGCGCTTGAGGTGAGCCTCGGAGTTGTGCCTGCTCGCGAAGGCTTTCGGAGTTCGCCGGTGCGGTTGTGGCGGTAGGCGGAGGTGGGTGCGTGCGGTGCGAGTTTCTCCAGGCAGACCTCGTAGTCGTGGTGCCGGCCGGACTCGTCGTCGTTGATGAAGAC
>JBPCRH010000238.1:0-3405 GCA_050997075.1 Chthoniobacterales bacterium | reverse complement strand
TCCCGGAGCAGATGCAAAAATGGACCTGAGACGAGAGCACCGCGGCGCATTCACCCTCATCGAATTGCTCGTCGTGATCACGATCATCGCGATCCTGATGGGGCTGCTCTTCCCCGCTTTCAAAGGCGTGCAGGATCAGGCGAAACGCACTCAAGCGAAGAACGACGTCACGCAAATCGTGACGGCGATCAACGCGTTCTACACCGAGTACGGCAAGTATCCTCTCGCAACCGACGATACGCCGATTTCTGATAACGCGGCGTTGATGAACGAACTGCGAGGCTTGGCCAGTCAGACGCAAAACCCAAAACTAATAGTCTTCTTTTCGCCGCCCGACTCAAAGGATCCCACTAAGCCGCGCTCAGGGGTTGGCGCGGATGGCAAGGATTACGATCCTTGGGGCCTTCCCTATTTTGTGGCTATTGATGGCGACTACGATAACCTCATCACGCCCAATCCTTATTCCAGCAACGCCGGCAGCAGTCCTCTCCATAGCGGCGCCATCGCCTGGTCGCTCGGCAAAGATGGCCAAGGGGGTATGGGCGATAAAAACGCGGGCGTTGCCGACGACGACGTGATTTCATGGCAGTAGTTGCGAGCGCGGCGGACCGGGCGCAGAGTCGCGCAAGTACGCGGGTGTAGTTCAATGGTAGAACGGCAGGTTCCCAATCTGCATACGAGGGTTCGATTCCCTTCACCCGCTCTCTCCCTGGCGGCGACATTCGTTGGCCCGCACCGAGCAGCGTTCCCTGGGAAATTTGCGTCCGCCGCCGCGCTTGCGCGCGAAGAATTTTAGATGCCCGACGACCAAAATCCTTTGCCACACCCGCACCGCACCGGCGATCCGCTGGATGAACTCCTCATCTTCAGCAGTCTCGAAACCCGCCGAAAATTCCTGAAGAAAGTCGCCGGGACGAGCGCGGCGCTCAGCCTCGGCCCGACCCTGATGAATCTCTCCGCCCCGCGTGCGCAGGCCGCAGCGCCGGCGATGGCGAAGGTGGATGTGCAGCTGAAAATAAACGGCACGCTGCACAAGCTGCAGCTCGATCCGCGCACTTCGTTGCTCGATTTGCTCCGCGAGAATCTCCAGCTCACCGGTTCGAAAAAAGGCTGCGATCACGGCCAGTGCGGCGCCTGCACGGTGCTGATCAATGGCCGGCGGGTGAACAGTTGCCTGAGTCTTGCGGTGTTGCACGACGGCGAGGAGATCACCACGATCGAAGGCCTCGCCAAAGGCGACCAGCTCCATCCGATGCAGGCGGCTTTCGTCGAGCACGATGGCTTCCAGTGCGGCTACTGCACGCCGGGTCAGATTTGTTCCGCGGTCGCCTGCGTTCAGGAAGGCCACGCGAACGACGACGCGCAGATTCGTGAGTGGATGAGCGGCAATCTTTGCCGCTGCGGCGCTTACCCGAACATCGTCGACGCAATCAAGCAGGCGCGCGGGCAGATGGGAGTCGTGAAGTCATGACGCCTTTTACCTATTCCCGAGCGAGCGATCCACAGAGCGCGATCAACGGCGTCGCCGCGAACGACCGGGCGAAATTCATCGGCGGTGGCACCAATCTCGTTGACCTGATGAAGATGGGCGTCGAGCAGCCGTCCGCGCTGGTCGATCTCAACCGGCTCGATCTCACCAAAGTGGAAGCGCTGCCTAACAATGGCGGCGTCCGCATCGGCGCGCTCGTCCGGAACAGCGACCTGGCCGAGCATCCGTTAATCAAAACCGGCTACCCCGTGGTGAGCGAGGCGCTCCTCTCCGGGGCGAGCCCGCAGTTGCGCAATCTCGCGACCACCGGCGGCAATCTCCTCCAGCGCACCCGCTGCTATTATTTCTACGACCCGGCCTTCCCGATGTGCAACAAGCGCGTCCCCGGGAGCGGCTGCGGCGCGCTCGAAGGCTACAACCGCATCCACGCCATCCTTGGCCAGAGCAATGAGTGCATCGCCACGCATCCGAGCGACATGTGCGTCGCCCTCGCCGCGCTCGAGGCAGTCATCCGGGTGCAGGGTCCGAAAGGCGAGCGCACAATTGCGTTCGAGGATTTCCATCGGCTCCCCGGCCAGACGCCGAACGTCGAGACGAATCTCCAGCCTAACGAGTTAATCACTGCGGTCGATTTACCGGCTCTGCCCTTTGCGCACCGTTCCTATTATCTGAAAGCCCGCGACCGCGCGAGCTACGCCTTCGCCCTCGTCAGCGTGGCGGCGGCGATTGAATTGGACGGCCAGAATATCCGGTCCGTCCGGCTCGCGCTCGGCGGGGTCGCGCACAAACCGTGGCGCGCCCACAAAGCCGAGCAGGCCCTGCTGGGCAAGCCGCCTAACGAGGATAGCTTCCGCGCCGCGGCCGAGGCCGAGCTGGCTCCCGCCAAAGGCTACAAATACAACACCTTTAAAATCGAACTGGCGAAGCGCGCAATCATCCAGGCGCTCGGCACGGTCGCGAAGATGGCTTGATCCTATGGCAACTACCAACATCCTCGGACCTGCCCGCAGTCGCGTCGACGGTCCTTTAAAAGTCACCGGCCAGGCGAAATACGCGGTCGAATTTGAAATCCCGCGTTGCGTCCATGCGTGGCCGGTCGTGAGCAACATCGCGAAGGGCTCGATCACCGCTTTCGATACCAAGGCCGCCGAATCTGCCCCCGGCGTGCTCAAAGTCCTCACCCCAAAAAACGCCCCGCAGCCGAAGGAAGCCGAAAGCGGCGGCGGCGCGGCGCGGACCAAAGGCATCCGGGTAGAGGAACGCAATCCGCTGAGCGACGACAAGGTTTACTACGCCGGGCAATACGTGGCGCTGGTGGTCGCCCAGACGATCGAGCAGGCGCAATACGCCGCCTCGCTCGTGCGGGTGAATTACGCCCCGGAAGAAGCCCTCCTCACGATGAAGGCGGCCGAACACAAGGCTTCCCAGCCCAAAGAAAACAACGGCGAAAAAGTGCAGCCCAAGAAAGGCGACGTCGCCCCGGCCCTGGCCAATGGCGATCTCTCCAAGCTGGAGCAGACTTATACCACGCCCACCGAGACCCATAACCCGATCGAGATGTCCGGCATCATCGCCGCCTGGGAAGGGGACGACCGCCTGACGGTTTGGAATTCCACCCAATTCGTCAAAGGCGTGCAGAGCATGCTCGCGCGCACCTACGGCCTCGACCTCGAGAAAGTCCGCGTCATCTGCCCGTTCGTCGGCGGCGCTTTCGGCTGCAAGGGCGCAATGTGGCCGCATGAATTCCTCGCCAACATGGCGGCAAAAGTGGTCGGCCAACCGGTGAAGTTCCATGTCCCGCGCCGGGAGATGTTCACCTGCACCGGGCATCGCACGCCGACCAGCCAGACCATTTCTCTCGCCGCGACCCACGATGGGAAACTCCAGGCGATCAGGCACCTCAGCCACGTCCTCAC
>JBPCRH010000178.1:0-2651 GCA_050997075.1 Chthoniobacterales bacterium | reverse complement strand
CACCTGAGCGCTTCGATCCGAGAGCAAACGGAGCCTGACGAAAGTGCGTCGCGGTGGAACACCGCGACCAGCCCGCAGAATGCGGGCGCTACCCGATCACTTCGTTAGGGTGGCCATGTTCAGATCGAGATTTTTCTGCTCGATCACTCGCGTGTCGGGAAAATTTTTCTTGAGCGCGGGCAGGAAAGCGCTGGCCTTGCCCACCACCACCGTGTTCGCGCCGGTCGCGAGCTCGCTCTTCGAAAAAGCGGTCACGTCTTCCGATTTCACCGCGTTGATCGCCGGGATGTATTTGTCGAGGGTGTCGAGCGGGAGCTGGTAAACCGCGAGTTCCGCCATCTCCCCAACGAAGCCGCGGTTGGTCTCGAGGCTGCGCGCGTAGCCTCCGGTCAAAACCGCTTGGCGAGATTTTAGTTCCTCACCCTGCACCGGCGAGGTCACGAGTTTTTTCATCTCGGCGGCCATGAGACTGGCGACTTCCGCGGCTGATTCATTTTTGGTCTGCGCGCCCGCGCTGAAGACGCCGGCATCGCGCCGCGCGTCGATCGAGCTGCCCGCGCCGTAGCTGAGCCCGCGCTTGATCCGCACCTCGCGATTGAGGCGGGAGACGAAGCCGTTGCCGAGAGCGGCGTTGGCCACGAGCGCTGGGTAGTAGTCGGGCGAATCGCGCTTGATCGTCGGTTTGCTCAGGACCACCGCGGCCTGGCCGGCATCGGGCATATCGATCGCCAGGGTCGTGGGTTTCCAAGTCGTTGTGTTAGCGGCGACCTTTTCGTTAGGCGGATTTTCCGGATTTTTCCACGCGCCGAAAAGGTCTTCCGCGTACTTCTTCGCCTGCGCCAGCGTGATGTCGCCGGCGAGAATAAAAGCCGCGTCCTGCGGGCGGTAGTTCGTCTCGTAAAGCTGGACGATATCCTTGCGCTCGATCGCCTGGACCGACTCGAGCGTGCCGCTGATCGCGTGGCCATATTCCCCCGCGCCGAAGAGGACGCGGTCGGTCACGACGCGCGCGAGCGATCCCGGTTGCTGGAGCGCCACCCGGAGCCCGTCGAGCCGCTGATTTTTCAGGCGATCGATTTCCGCCTGTGCAAAAGCCGGATGGAGAACGACGTCGGCGAGAATCTTGAGCGCGACTTCGGCCTTGTCGGACATGACGGTGAGCCCGGCGGCGGATTGATCCCAGCCCGCGCCGGAGTCGATCGAGCCGCCTAACGATTCGATGGCGGTTGCGATCTCGGGCGCGGACATCGTGGTCGTGCCCTTGGTCAGGAGGTCGCCGGCGAGGCTGGCGGTGCCGGCGCGATCTTTCGGATCGACTTCGGCCCCGTGGCGAAGGACGACGGTTGCGGCCAGGAGCGGAAGTTGATGCCGCTCCGCGACGATGACGCGCAAGCCGTTCGGCAAAGTCGTTTCCTTCGGCTCAGCGAATTTCGCCTCGTGCGGCGCGGAAGGCGCGGGCGCCGTGTCGACCCCGGCGATCGCGGAAGCGGAATGGACGTTCGTTAGGCTAAAAGCCGCCACCATCAGGGTTGTCATCCCGATCCCGCAGACGCGGGAGAGGGATCTCGCAGGCGTCGTTCGACGTAGCTGATTCCCAGAACGCTTGGGAGATCCCTCGCCACGCTGCGCCGGCTCGGGATGACAAGTTGGGGCGCCGGGAGAGACGAGGTCGTTAGGCTGGTTGAATCTTTGCATTAGGATTTTGCCTCCTCTTTTTTCGACGTGGCCGGCTTCATCGCTTCCGGCAAGTACTCGATGAGCACCTTCTTTTTCCCGGAGAGGTAGCGATCGAGCGCGGCTTGGACCTGCGGCGCGGTGACCGCCTGGAGACGAGCCAGGCCGGTGTTGACGTGCTGCGGGTCGCCGTAGATGACTGCGGCTTCGCCGAGCGCGCTCGCCTTGCCGTTATTGGTTTCGAGCTCGAGCAACTTGCCGGTGAGGAAACGATTCTTCGCCTTGGCCAGCTCGGCTTCGGTCACGCCATTTTTGACGACGTTGTCGATTTGTTCATCGAGGGCTTTGACCGCGTCGTCGGGCTTTTTGCCGCTCGCCAAAATCATCCGCACCGTGAGCAGGCCGAGGTCCTCCTGGAGGTCGGAGCTAAAAGTGACGCGCTGCGCGATCTGCTGCTTGTAAACCAGCGCCTGATAAAGCCGCGCAGAATCGCCGCCGGATAAAATTTCATCGGCGAGCTGCAAGGCCGGCGCGTCCTCGCTCCGAATTGAGGGCGCGAGATAAGTCACCGCGATCCCGGGAAGCGGCGCTTTCGGGCTGTATTCGACAATCTGCTTGTCCTCCTGGCGCGGTGGCTCCTTTACAGTCACGCGCGGGATTTCCGCGTTCGGCTTTTTCACCGCGCCAAAGTATTTCGCGACCCAGTCGTGCAATTCGTTAGGCTTGAAATCGCCCACGACCACGAGCGTGGCGTTGTCGGGCCGGTAAAAGGTGGCGTGAAACGCTTTCACCTCCGGGAGCTTCGACGCGTCGAGCTCAGCGATGTTGCCGATGCCGGGGCGTTTGTAGGGATGGACGGCGTAGGAATTCTTGATCGTATCGAGGTAAAATTCCCCGTATGGATTGGCCGCGATCCGCTGCCGGTATTCCTCTTTTACGACATCGCGCTCAGAGGAAAAATTCGCGTCGTTCAGGGC
>JBPCRH010000157.1:0-3053 GCA_050997075.1 Chthoniobacterales bacterium | reverse complement strand
ATTCTGATGATTCCGGCGTTCGTCCTCATGGCGCTCTACTACGGCGAAAGCATCAAGCGCGGTGAGCCGCTGGAATGGCAGCGCTACACCGCGATCGCGATCTTTCTCCTCGCCGCCGTGAGCGACGGGCTCGATGGCTACATCGCGCGCCGCTACAATCAAAAAAGCGCGCTCGGCGTGATCCTCGATCCGATCGCGGACAAGGGTCTCCTCCTCAGCGGCATCATCACCTTGAGTATCAGCAATTGGAGCGATGTCGATCCGCAGGGGGGGCATTTCCCGACCTGGTTTCACGTGCTCGTGATCAGCCGCGACGCGGTCATCCTGATCGGGAGCGGGGTTTTGCATTTGTTGAACGGGAAGGTGCAGGTGCGCCCGGTGTGGACGGGGAAGGTCGCGACCTTCCTGCAAATGGCGGCGATCGCGTGGGTCATGCTTCAGCTCCACGTCCTCCCATTGCTTTACGTCGTGATCGCAGCGGGTTTTTTCACGCTGGTTTCCGGCGTCATCTATGTGATGGATGGGTTCCGCCAGCTCGGCGCCGCCGGTCATTCCAGCGCGAGCTAGCCCCTTCATCATGGAGAATTCCTCTCGCCGCAGTGTCGCCATTGTCGGCCGCCCCAACGTCGGGAAATCCGCGCTCTTCAACCGTCTCGCCGGCCGCAACATCGCGATCGTGCACGACCAGCCGGGGATCACGCGCGACCGCATCTCGGCGCCGTGTAAGCAGGGCGACTTTATGGTTTGGGACACCGGCGGGATCGGCGGCACGGGCGAGACCGAGCTCCTCACTGAAGTGCGCGAAGCGGCGGACGCGGCGATGCGCGAAGCCGATGTCATCCTCTTCCTCGTCGATGCCCAACAGGGCCTGACCCCGATCGACGAAGAGCTCGCGCGCCTGCTCCGTCGCTCAAAGCGCCCAGTCATTATCGTGGTCAACAAAATCGATCATCCGAAGCACGAAAACTACGACACGGAGTTTACGCGGCTTGGTTTTCCCGAAGTTCTCTCGATCAGCGCCGCGCATGGCCTCGGCATCGGCACCTTGCTCGAGACGATCGAAGAGCGCCTCCCCCCGATAACTCATAACGATGAACCGATAACCGTCCCCCCCCTCTCCCTCGCCATCGTCGGGCGGCCGAACGTCGGGAAGTCTTCGCTCATCAACGCCATCCTGAGCGACCGGCGCACGATCGTGAGCAACATCCCGGGCACGACGCGCGACGCCGTCGACATCGCCTATCGCCACGGGAAAGACGATTTCCTGCTCATCGACACCGCCGGCATCCGCGCACGCGGGAAACATTCGACCTCGGTCGAAGTCTTCAGCGTGATGCGTTCCGAGCGCACGATCCGGCGCGCCGATCTTTGCGTGCTCGTGATCGACGCGACCAGCGGCGTGACTTCGCAGGATAAAAAAATCGCCGCGCTCATGCAGAAGGCGCACAAGCCCTCGATCATCGTGGTGAACAAATGGGACCTCGTGAAACCCGAGCGCGGCCTCAAGGAAACTCTCGCTGAACTGATCGCGGCGACGCGCGAGCGGCTCTTCTTTTTACCCTACGCCCCGATCCTCGTGACCTCCGCGCTCACCGGCGAAAACGTCGAGCGCCTCTTCACCGCGATCCGCAAAATCCGGCGCGCCGCGCACGAGCGTGTCGGCACCGGTTTGCTCAACCGGATCATGCGCGATGCCTTTGCCGCAAACCCGCCACCGATGTCGGCGAACAAGCGGATGAAACTCTTTTACGTCACGCAGGTGCGCGGGGAAGAAGAGCGCGCGCTGCCCACGCCCGAGTTCGTGCTCTTCGTGAACGACCCGCAATTGTTAGGCGACACCTACGCGCGCTACTTGGAGGCGCAGATCCGCGCGGAGCAGGAGTTTCACGGGTTGCCCCTCATGCTCAATTTCCGCCCGCGCACCGAGACGCCGGGGCGCGGGCCGGACGAAAAGAAAATGCCGGAACGCGCTCCGCGGAAGCCGGGAGGTCCGCGCCGCCGCCAGAAGTCGTCCAAAAGCCCGTCATCCTGAGCGCAGAGGAGCGAAGCGCAACGGAGTCGAAGGATCCGGTGGCGCTGCTGGGAAGCGACGGTCCAAGGGAGGAAGAGAAGGCGGAGCTTTCCAGAAACCCGGCGGGATCCCTCGGCTTCGCTCGGGATGAGGAATGGTGCGCTTAAGACGCGCAGCGAACCCAGGTTCTTTCGCGCGCGCTCTCCACGATCGCGGCGAGGACGCGCTGATTCGCGAGGCCGTCGGCGAAGCTGGGCGCGGCGCTTTTGCCGCTGACTATCGCCCGAACGAAATCCGCCATCGTGTGCACGAAGCTATGCTCGTAGCCGATGAGATGTCCCGGTGGCCACCATTGGCCGACGTACGGATGCGCGCTTTCCGTCACGAGGATGTCGCGAAAGCCGCGACGCCCTTCCGGATCGTTGGCGTTGTAAAACTGGAGCCGGTTCATCTGCTCGAGATCGAAGACGAGCGAGCCGCCGCTGCCGTTAATCTCGATCGTTAGGCCATTCTTCCGGCCGGGCGCGAAGCGGGTCGCTTCGATCGTGGCAAGCGCGCCGTTGCGGAAACGCCCGAGGACCAGCGCCGCGTCGTCGACGGTCACGCGGCCGCGGCGCTTTGGTTCGTTAGGCAACGGCCGTTCTTTCACGAACGTCTCCAGGGTCGCGCAGACCTCGCGGAATTCCCCGACGAGATAGCGCGCGAGAGCGATCACGTGCGAGCCAATGTCGCCTAACGAACCCGAGCCCGCCTCCTTCCCGCGCAAGCGCCAGGCCAGCGGGAACGCCGGGTCGGCGATCCAGTCCTGCAAATAGGCGCCCCGGAAATGGTAAATCCGTTCGCCAAGCTCGCCGCGCGCGATCATCTCGCGGGCGAGCGCGAGCGCAGGGACGCGCCGGTAGTTGTGGCAGACCATGTTCGGGACGCGCGCTTTTTTCACCGCTTCAACCATCGCCTCCGCTTCGGCGACATCGCGGGCGAGCGGCTTTTCGCAGAGGATCGCCTTCCCGGCGGCGGCGGCGGCAATCGCGATCTGCGCGTG
>JBPCRH010000141.1:0-11945 GCA_050997075.1 Chthoniobacterales bacterium | reverse complement strand
GAAGATCATGATTCCCGAAGTAATTCGGACACCCTGCAGCGCCGCGAGGCCGGCCACGAGCAACGGCGAATACGCAGACAACAAGAGCTGAACGAGGCGATCGTTCAGTTTGTCGTCGCGTTCGGCCAGACGCACACGGAGCGATTCGCCCGGTGGCCGTAGAATCTTCTGCGTAAATGGCAAGCGTTTCTTCCGATCCTGCCAATGGATCAGCCCGAGAACTCCGAAGATGATTCCCGCGAGGAGCGCAGACTCAAGCAGGATGGCCCAAAGCAGCATGCGCTCTTAAAAGCACGTCGCAGGCCGAGTTTCGGAGCGATCCGATGGCCAGGGCTCCAGGCTGCACTCTCGATGTGCTCCGCGTAGGCAAACCGCGACACGCGCCGCTTCCGAATATTTAAGGCGGAGCCGCATACTGAGCCACTCTGGAACGCCGGCCTTATGCAGCGACTTTTCCGGCTTGAAAGTGCCCGCCCGCACTCTGCTGCCAGACGTGCTCATAGACCTTCTTCGCCACCGCCTGTTTTTGTTCGTCGGTGAACGGCGGGCTCGGGAGCACCTGAAACAAGTGGTCGAGAATTTCCGCCTCGACCAACGCCTTGGTCTGCTCCTTCTCCGTCCATCGCTCCAGTGGCGCGATGAGCTTCGTCACCGACTCCAGCAGACTCTTGCTCGCGAGTTTCACCCGCTCGCGTTCCGCTTTACCGAGCACCGGTTTTTCCAGCAGGTCGAACAGCGCCAGTTCATCCTCGCTTAAGCCTTCCTTGGCGGCGCGGTGCTGCTCCTCATCCAGACCCGCCATCAGATCGACGAGTTTGGCGAACGTCTCCTCCAGTGTGACGCGATCCTTCTCCTTGTTGTAGTCTGCGACGATCTCCGAATAACGCTTGTAGTAGTCCATCCGCTGCGGATTGCGTGCGAGCATCTGCGCCAGCTTTTCCTCCACGATTTTCCGCATGTCCTCGATGGCCGTGGCCTTGCGCTTCACTTTTCTCGCGAACTCGTCGCGCAGTTTCTCCAGGTCGATGGCGCTCAGGTCGTAGAAGTGCGGCGGCGGGTCTTCGGCGACAGTCGCCGTCTCGGCTTGCGCGCGAATCGCCTCGTTCACGATGCGGTGCAGCGCCTTGAGCACCTCGGTGATGTCGGCCGTGTCGCGCCGTTCCTCGAGCTTCTTGTAGATCGCCTCGATGTTGTCGTGCCTCTCCGCGTAAGTGAATGCCGCTGGCTCCATCACCAGCGCCTTGAAGCGCACGAAGACTTGGCGGGCCATGATCTCGAATCGCCGCCGTCCTTCGTCACGCGCGCTGATGACCGCTTCGACGCCATCGGCAATCGCTGCGATGCGCGTGAAGCCCTTCGCGCCGATCATGCGCGTCGCATCGAAACCGATCTTGAGCAGGTGCGCTTCGGTTTCTTCGATGGCCGCGAGCAGTGCTTTCACTCGCTCCTCGATTGGCGCGACAATCTCTTCCGCGCCGCCACCTTCATCGCCGAGCGCATACTGTGCGAGTGCTGCACGCAGGCTCTTGAGCATCCCGTTGTAGTCCACGATCAGGCCAAAATCCTTGCCGGGATACACGCGGTTCGCGCGGGCGATGGCCTGCATCAGCGTGTGCGCCTTCATCGGCTTGTCGATGTAGAGCGTCGAGAGGCATTCCACGTCGAAGCCGGTCAGCCACATCGCGCAGACGACCGCCACGCGGAACGGGTGCTCAGGCTTTTTGAACGCCGATTCCACGTCCACCCGTTTCCCGTCGGGTGTTTCAAAACCCTGTTTGATCAGCGCGCGGTGCGGAATGATGTCGAAGCCCCACTTTTTGAAATCGGCGACTTCGTTCTGCGCCTCGCTGATGATGAGGCCGATGATCGTTTCCTCGATCCAGGTTGCCTGCGCGGTGAGTTTTCCGCACTCCCCCGCTAGCCGCTCCCGATCTTCGTCCGCCACCGCGGCGGCCAGCTCCGCTTCCTTCGCCACGGCGGCGGCCCGCACCGCCGCGAGTTTTGCCTGCCAGCGCGGCATGATGAGCATGTGCATCCGCGCGCAGGTGATCTTGTCGATGCACACGAGCATGGATTTGCCCGACTCCCATCGCGTCGTGCAGTGCTCCACGAAATCCGACGCGATCTTCTCCAACCGGTCGTCGGCGGTGATGACCTCGTAGTCCTGTCCGAGCAGTTTCTCGAGGTGGGCCTCCTGGTCGGTGTCGAGGTTCGCCTTCGCGAGCACATCCGCGATGCGGTCATTGAGATCGAGGCGCTCAATGCCGAGCTTCTCGCCCCGATTCTCATACACCAGCTTCACCGTCGCGCCGTCTTCCTCAGAGCGTTTGAAATCGTAGCGCGAGACGTAAGTGCCGAAAATGCGGCGTGTGAGATGATCGTTTTTGAAAAGCGGTGTGCCGGTGAAACCGATGAACGCCGCGTTCGGCAGCGCGAGGCGCATGTTGCGCGCGAGCTTCCCGGCCTGCGTGCGGTGCGCCTCATCGGACATGACGATGATATCGTCGCGCTTGCTGTAAGGGTCGTGCGGGTCCACGTCCTGATTGAACTTGTGGATCAGGCTGAAGATGTAGCGGTGATTCTCCTTCAGCAGTCGCTTCAATTCGTCACCCGTGCTCGCTCGCGGCGTCTGTTCATCGGCCGCGTCGCAACCCACGAAGGTTCGGTAAATCTGGCTGTCGAGATCGTTGCGATCCGTCATCAGCAAAAAGGTGAACTTCGTCGAGATTCGCCGCCGCACCTTCTCCGCGAAGAACGCCATCGAATACGATTTCCCGCTGCCCTGCGTGTGCCAGAAAACACCGAGCTTCCCGAGATCGGGATGCGCCGACTCCACGAGTTGGAGCGTCGCCGGCGCCTGGGGACCGAGCAACACCGCCTGATCGGCATCCGTTGCCTCCTCGCGCGGCAGTTCCACCACGCGATACGCGAGCCGGCGCTCCGGCGGAAACTCCCGCTTCAATTCCTCCTGCCGCCACACCGAGGCCACCGCGTTGTTCACGCCCATGAACTGATGATTCCGCGCGACCACCTTGCGCGTCGCGCCTGGCTTGCTCGCATCGAAGAGGATGAAGTTCTCCACGAGATCGATCAGCCGGTCATGGGAGAGCATCCCGTCGAGGAGCACCTGCGCCTCCACGCTCCCGCGGTCGGTTTCGTCCGTGCGCTTCCACTCAGCGAAGTGCTCCCATTGGCTGGTGATCGAGCCGTAGCGCGCCCGGTGCCCGTTGCTCACGATGAGAAACGCATTGTGATCAAACGCGTGCGCGATGACGTGCTCGTCGAGGTAGTCCCGCAGGTTCCCGTCGAAGCCCGCGCGGATGTTCTTATACACCGCCTTCAGCTCGATGAAGACCAGCGGCAGCCCGTTCACAAAGCACACGATGTCCGCCCGGCGGTTATAGCTCGGCGAACGCAGCCCAGTGATCTTCAATTCGCGCACCGCCACGAAGCGATTGTTCGGTTTGCCGTCCGCACCTTTGCCGTTCTGGAAATCCAGCACCCGCGCTCGCGTCTCGCGCAGCGCGCCTTGGGCATCTCGGTAGCACACCGGCACGCCGTCGCGGATGAAGCCGTGAAACTCCTGGTTGTGCTGGAGCAGCGAGCGCGAGAAATCGTGCCGCGCCATCTTCGCTGCCGCTTCCTCCACCGCCGTCGCAGGCAACTGCGGGTTCAGCCGCGCAATCGCCGCGCGCAGATCCCGCATGAGCACCACCTCGCGTGTGTCCACACGCCCGAGCGTCCCATCCGGCCCGAACGTCTCGTCGTTGAACGCATAGACGCTCTCCCACCCGAGGACATCACGCAGATGATCGGCAAACGTCTTTTGGACGAGCCGGTCTTCGCTGTTGATGTCGGTGTAGGCCATGTGTCCCGATTTACACGAGCGGCACGACGATCGGAACTGGAACGGGCACACCGATCTGCACGGAGACTGGCGTGTAAATGTCCACCTCCTCGACTGGCACGAACACCGACACCAGGAGCGAGTAACGCGTCTGTTTGTTCCAGCGTCCGAGGTGCTGGCGCTCGCGCCACCATCCCACCGATGGATGAACGGCGATGAGATGGGAGGAGGCCAACTCGGCGGCTGGGCCTCCCCAAATGTCGGAATGAATCGAACCGACATTCCGCGCCTCGCCGAATGTCCAACGGCTGCCTGGCCCGTCGGTCCCGGGGTGTTCCTCGTCTTCGCGCGCTTTGCTGTTCACCCGCTGGACAAACTCTGCCTCCGCCTCTCCGGGGCCATTCAGCTCAAAACGCAAAGCGTGGGACGCGTAGCGGTATCGATCCTGCCACCCGACCTCGCCGGGGCTCGGCTCGACAAAATAGGAAAGTGTGACCCGCATCGTGACCTGCACCTCGCCGAGATCCCGAAGTGCATCCACCGGCCACGGCAATCGATAGAGATGCATGTCTTTCGAGATGTAGCGGCTCTCTTCAGCGTGCTTATCGAAGGGCTGAATGGTCGCTTGGGAAATCAAGGTGAGAGAGTTCGCGGCGCAATAAAACGCCCGTTCCAGGCTCGGCACTCCGTAGCCACAAATCCGCGCGAGAGCGGCGTAAGAGGTTTTTGATTCGTCGGCGAGGAAAGTGGCCTTCTGCGCCGGTGTCCAATTTGCTGAATGCACGATGAGCGCCCGGATCGTTTCCGGCCACGCCTCCGGGTAGGCGGCGTGAAGCTTCGCCGCCATCCACGCTGCCTGGGCGCACGCCGCGCTGGTCGCATCGAAGGGAGCGAACTGCGCCACTTGGGGAATGTAATACGTGGACAGCAGCTTGAGGTCGTCGGTATCGAAAACGGCGTTGTTCGGACCTTTGGCGACATTGCCTCCCTCGAAGAGCACCTCCGGCTTGATCGGCCACTTCCGGGCTGGCCAGGTCAGTGACGTAGTGCTGAAGGGCGAGAGATTACCGGCATCGGCGATCGCTTGGTAATTCTGCAACGTGGGATCTGTGATCAGCGTTTTCTCCGTGAACGCTCCCACCGACAGCGCATTCCACGCCTGCGCGGGATCATGCACCTCGCACGTTTTGTTCGAGTCGGGATAATTCTGCCAGTCATTCGGTTCTCGAACATTGCCGGCGCTCAAAATGACCAGGCGGCGCACGTCGTCGCTGTATCCAGAGGCCAACTCATCAATCTGCCCGGACCAAGATGACGGCCGGCCGCGGGAAAAAACCTCATCCGAGGTCACCGCCATACAGATGACACGCTTGCGCAGCGGTGCCTGGATTTCAGCGCGGCTGATGCCTTGGGCGGTGTAGTGGCCCCAGAGTCGTTTGGGATTCACCGCCGGCGGAGGAGGAAGAATCTTGGCTGACTCCAGCCCATGCGTGAGCGCGACTGGGCCTGCGTTTTGGAGATGCTCCAGAATATTTCCGTAGCCGGCGGTTCCGGCCATGAGAGTTCCGTGCCCGTGCTGATCCGAGAGCCCCCAGGCAGGATCAACCGCGTGCCGGTCCTCATTCGCAAGCAGCGGCTGCAAGAGGAGATGCCCATTGTTCACGCCATGATCCAGGACCAGCACCACGATCTGGTCCTGCCCCTGGATTTCACTGCGCTGCAAAAGATCTTCGGCCAATTGCACCTGATCGCGGTTTTCCTGCTCGATGAAAAAGGTCGCCACCTCCCTCGCCGCCCGGAACTCCGCGATGGCATCGGACCTTTCCACCAGCGCGAGGAGCTGTGCGCGGTTGGCCTTGATCAGACACACCGTTCGCTCGGGAAACGTCAGCCTGCCCTCACCCATCTCAATTCCAAGGACCTGACACAGTCCGAAAAACTTCTCGATGACGCCCAGGTCCTCGCTGCTCAGCCATGCCTCGACCCAATCGGGCGCACCATTCGGCAGGCGCTCCGGGGCGTCCTGCCAGAATGAGTCCAAGATGGCCGCCCTTACATCGCCGACGCTGTTGATGAGTTTGGCGTTTTTCGGCGCGGTGGTGACCACTCCGGTTGCCGGGTTCGTGCGCACGGCATCTTGCTCAGCATACTCCTGCACCTTTTGCAGGAAGTGAGCGCTTTTCGAGCGCGGCACGAAGACTGTCGCCATCGTCGTCTCTGCGCCTTCCGGCCCCTCGACCCGTACATTCAAAAGCCGGATCCCTGACCGGACACTTTCCAGACTCTTGAGGACGAGATCGAAGCCCGGCTCGCTGCGAAATTCCAGATACACGCCGTTGCGATCCGCGTGTGCAACCGCTTGCCGCTCTTCCGCAGCGTGCCACGCCGCTTCCAACTTTTGCGCGATCTGCGCCGCGTGCGGCTGCCGGTCTTGGGCGCGCAACCGGGGCGAAGATCCACCGCGGCGCGGGCTGCTGAAGTCGGTTCGATTCGTCGGGCCAGCCAGGAAAAGATGTCGGAACCTCGCCATAAGATCCTACCGGTCGTGGCTATGTCTTCGTTCTTTGATGGCTTTGATGAGGGATTCGACGGTGACCGTCCTGCGGTCGTTGAGAATGGCATCCTTCACGGCATCGAGACCCGCGTGGTCCACCTCGGCATGGCTGAGCGATTGGCTTTGCTTCAACATGCCGGCCCAACTCGCCGTGCGCGGCTTGAACTTGCCCAGCACGTTCTCCAGAAGGCGCTGCCGATCCGCGGCCGTCGGCGCCCCGTAGTAGAGGACATCATCGAACCGGCGGAACAGCGCGCGATCCAGCAGCGCCGGCTTATTCGTCGCCGCGATGATCACGCTATCCGATGCGTCCTGCTCGATGAACTGGAGCAGCGCATTCAGGACGCGGCGCATTTCGCCCACGTCGTTTTCCATCGAGCGCTCACCGCCGATGGCGTCGAATTCGTCGAAGAGATACACTCCCGTCTCGTCGCGGATGAGATCGAAAATTTGGCGCAGCTTCGCGCTCGTCTCGCCCATGAACTTCGTCACCAGCTTGTCCACCTGGATCGTGTGCAAAGGCAGGCGCAGCTCGTGCGCCAGGACGCGAGCGGTCATCGTCTTGCCCGTCCCCGGGGGCCCGGCCAGTAGAATCTTGCGGCGATTGGAGAGCCCGTGGCCCTTCAGCTTCTCCTGCTGCCGATGCTCGTGAATCACCCGATGGATGCGTTCCTTGAGGGTGTCCGGCAAGACCAGGGCGGAGAATGGGACATCGGTCTTTTCGGAAAAGACCATGCCCGCCAACTCCTGCGGGAAGCGGAGCAGCACATTGCTCCCGCGGGCGCGGCGCTCCTTGTCGATGATCTCCCGGATGTCATGCGCTAGGGCTCCATGTCCCTGCTGCGCTTCGTGGGCCGCCACCTGCAAGGCGAGCGTGTAGAAGCGCTCCTCGTCATCGCTGAGATGCGAGCGGATCAACGCCTTGAGTTGTTCGGCAGTAGCCATGGTCGAGTGGTGGAGGGTCTTTTGGGGGAGGATACCGTTTGCCGGGAATTCGTTAAACAGCAATCTCCCCGCTCATCAGCCGTGGCAGCAGCAGGTCGCGCGCGGTGCGGAGTTTTTGGTTTTGTTTTTTCAGCACGTTGATCTGGCGGAAAATGGGAACCGCAATCTCCGAAAAATGGTCGAGGATTGAGCGCGGCGGAATGAACACTGCGAACTTCTCGAAACAGCTTTCCTGGACACGCTGGCGACCAGACGAACCGACCATGCTCTTGATGGCGTTCTCGCGGAATTCGTAGGTGCGGGCGAGGCAGTAAACGAACTCCGGCGTCACCCGCTTCGAGCGCAGAACGATGAACTCGGTTGAGCCCCGCCCGATCTCGCCGTCGGGCAGAAAATCCACGAATCCAGTTTTCCCGTTTTCCAAACACGGCGTGATTCGAGCCAGAAGCGTGTCGCCATTGCGGAACTTGCTGCCGCTTCGCCCGTCACGTTTTACCGCGTTCTGGATTACCATCGAGTTAGTTCGCAAATCGGCCATCTCGACCCACCAATGCTCTTCGTCGCTGGAGAGACGCGTGCTCGGATTGATCTCGATGGCTTCCGGTGTCGGCACACGCGCCCAGCCTTTGGGCAGGGTGTCCGCGCGGCGAGCGCGGGGGTCGCCGGGGTAGCACAGGCGCACGAACCACTCCGCATAAAGCTGCCGCGCCGCCTCCTCCAGCAACGCCATCCGCCGCCGGTTATTCTCTATCAACTCGTCGTAAGCCGTCAGCACGTCAGCGATGCGTTGCTGTTCGTTGAGCAGCGGGAGCATTACTTCGACGCGACCGATGCGCTCCGGCGCGGTGTGCCTCACCTTTGTCCCACTCGCGCTGCCGGAAATCTGCGCCCGAACTTCGCGCGTGTTGAAAAGGTAGTAGAGGAATCGCTTGTGCAGCCGCGCCGCATCGAGGTCCACGATGCGTCCGAGGCGCTGGTTGTGAAGGTAGCGGTTCGATTCCGGCACCCACGCCGAACTGCCGAGCAAACCGTGCTCTTGCTCCGTCATCGCGACGATGAGATCGCCCTCGTCCAGGATGTAGGCCGGGGAAACGTCGCCGGTGAAATAAGGCTGCTTCTCGCCCCGCTCGCGGAAGCCACCGGTCTCGTGAAAGTTTCCCGGCGTCAGAAGCGCATAAGGTCCCGCGGTGTCGAAGAACTCGCTCTTGAACGCGAAGCCGTGCTTCACGCGGAAGAGTTCAGCGAGCTTCGCCTTTTGCCACATCACGCGAGCAGTTCCTCGAAGTTCGTCTCAATCTTACCTGCCAGCGACGCCGCATCCGCGTTCAGGTCCTTTAGTTCGCTGTGGATGTCCTGCATCGTCCGCTCGAAATCAAAATCCTCGTCCACTTCCGCCGCGGCTACGCCGACGTAGCGGCCGGTCGTGAGGCTCCAATCGGCAGCGGCGATTTCGGCGCGTGTGACGGCTTTGCACAAGCCCGGCACGTCGCGGTAGCGGCCTTCGGGGAAGCGATGCAGCAGCCATTCGAGATGCCGCGTGAAATAGATGTTCGCCTCCGCCTCCACAGCGGCTTGCGCCCACGCTTCATCGGCGCGCTGGCGCTGCGCTTTCAGTTCCTTTTTCGCCTCCTTGCTCTCGGCATTTTCGACCGCGGCAGCCGTGAGCGGTTCCACGACTCGGCGCAGTTCCCGCAGCCGGTGGAGCAACGCGCGGCACGACGTGGCGAAGTCCGGCAACGCCGCGGGGTCTTCGGTGTAGTCACGTTCCTGCGCTTGCTTCTCCAGCGCCGCGCAAGCCTCGGGCAGCGTGGTCATCGCGGCCTGATACTCGGGAGAGAGCGCAGTGTTGCAGACCTTGATTGCCGTGCCGAGAGGCCCCAGAACGTCTCGGGCCTCGGGCAGCGCTGCGATGAGAGCACGCCGGTGTGTGCGGCATTTCTCCCGGTAGTCGTCGAGCAGCGCGGCGAAGCGTTTCGTCTCGCCGCGATGCAACCAGACGATTGCGGTGAGGTCGTCGAGTTGCTCCCGCGAGAAGTCGTAAATCTTCCGCGTGACCTTCCGGTAGATGTGCCGCGCATCGAGCATCAGCACTTGGTCGCGCCGCTCCTTCGGTTTGCCTTTGTCGAAGAACCACAGCTCGCAAGGCACGGTGCGCGTGTAGAAGAAGTTCGAGCGGATCGAGATCATCACGTCGACGTCGCCGGTCTCGACGATCGTCCGCCGAACCTTCGGCTCATCGCTCTGATTCGAGCTGCTGGCTTGCGAGGACATGACGAACCCCGCACGTCCCTTCGGCCCGAGATAGCTGTGAAAGTAGGAAATCCAGAGGTAGTTCGCGTTGGAGACTTTCTTCTCCTTGTTGACGCCCGGCAGACCGAACGGCAGCCGGCGGTCGTCCTTCACCTTCTCGGCATCCACCATGTCCACGTTGAACGGCGGATTCGCCATGCCGAAGTCGCAGTTGCCCCAGAGCGGCTTGCCGTCGGCGAGGCGATGCACGTCGTCGTAGAATGTATTCGCCTCGCGGATGTCGCCTTCAAGGCCGTGGACCGCGAGGTTCATCTTCGCCAGCCGGATGGTCGTCGCCGTTTTCTCCTGACCGAAAAACGTGACGCGATGCGTGGTGTCCTGCCCGAGCCGCTCGATGAAATGGCTGGTCTGCACGAACATCCCGCCCGAACCGCACGCGAGATCCGCGACGACGCCGTGATCCGGTTCGATGACGTTCACGATGGTCTGCACGAGCGAGGGCGGCGTGAAGAACTCGCCGTTGTCCTGCGCGCCCTGCATGGCGAATTTCATCAGGAAATATTCGTAGATGCGCCCGAAGACATCGCCCGTGGCGGTGCGGAGCTCTTCGCTGTCGAAGATACGGAGGATGTTTTCGAGCAGGTCGTTCTCGAATTTTTCGTAGTCCTTCGGGAGCTGATTGAGCAGCGGCTCGAAGCTCTTTTCGATGGAGTCCATGGCCTCCACGAGCGCGGTGCCGAGCTTGGCGCCCTTCGGCAGCTTGAGGATTTCATCGTAGCGCGCCGCATGCGGCAACATAAGCGCGCGGCGCTTGAGGAAGTCGGCCTGGATGAGCGGACGCTTCGGCATCTTCCCCGCGGCCTGATCCGTCTCGATCTGGCGGACGGCGGCGTTGTAGCGGTTCGTCGCGTGGCGCAGGAAGATGATGCCGAGCACCGGCATGCTGTATTCGCTCGAAGTCAGCTTCGAGTTCGCCCGCAACTGATCCGCCGCCTCCCAGAGGCTGGCCTCAAGCAACTCGATGTTTTGAAAGTGGTTGCCGGTCATTCAGGGTGAGGGCCGAACCTACTGAGTTGTGCCTCGCCTGGCGATCAAAACCACGCCCAGTCGGCCCAAAAACGCGTAGCCATACTCACTTCCTTTTCCGGGTAGGGTGGTGCAGGCCTTCTAGGCTGCAAAGCGAAAAGTCGCTCATTCTCCGTCGTCGAGAGGGAATCTGGCTACGATCTTCCATGGAAACCCGCCCGCTCGAAATTTTCATCTCCCACGCTCACGCGGATCAAGCGCTCAAAGAGGAACTCATCAAACACCTGAGTCCGCTAAAACGGCGTGGGCTAATCTCGCACTGGCAGGATCGCGACATCAGCGCCGGTGCGGAGTGGGCCGACGAAATCGACACCCGCCTGAACTGCAGGAAGGAGTGGCAGATTGGTTAGCATCCCGAGAGTTGACGCGGCGAGTCGCGATTCGGTGGTCGCGCACGATTGTCTTAGAGTTCCACGGAGTGCCGGTCGCAAGATATGCGAATGAGCCCGCCATGAGCGACTGGTTGCAATTCGTTGATCGGAAGATTGGCACTGCGCTTATGCTAGATGAAGGGCAGTGCAACGGCTCGTATTCGGACGCATGCGTGTTGTTGTCTGCGTTACTCAGCGGCATTGCTGCGGAGCTCTGGCCCGGCAGCGATCGAATTGACGGACGCCGGTTTGCTGAGTTGTGGTTTCGCTTCTGCCCAAAGGAGCTTCAGCCGATTCAGATTAGCGTGCCTTTACTCAGGCGATCCTTTTTGAGAAGCGGACAACAGCAGGAAGCCAAGCTGTTGGAAGAACGAAGACCTGACATGTTCAATCTCGGTCACAGATCCCTCGTCTTACGTGGGGAGGAAGTAGATTTGCCCGAAGCAGAGGTTTTGAAATTACCACTGACCATTACGCAAAAGGATCTCCGGAGATATTCGTATCCTGCGGTTTTCTACAAACATGTGCGATCGAGTCTCGTCCACGAATTCAAACTTTCTGACGACGCGGCCAGTCGCCGTGCGACGCGGATGCAGGCTAACGTCAGCTATGTGAACCGTGGGGACGCGGACGCCCATGAACTAAGACGACGGCTTATTCACTTCCACATCGAATGGTTGGAGAAACTGACTCGGGCAATTGCGGCGAACGTCGCCGAACTGTTTGATAACTACGAGAGGCTGCCACGACCAACGTCGTGGTGGCTAGACGGCTAACGTTTTGAGATCAGCCGAGCGTCGCTCAGGTAGTCCTCGGTCTAGCGCCTTTGCCGACGCAAGCTCGATGCAACGCCGCGAACATGCAGACACCCTTCGGGCCATCATCCCAAAAT
>JBPCRH010000057.1:0-8111 GCA_050997075.1 Chthoniobacterales bacterium | reverse complement strand
CGCTGCCGAAGAGGACGGCCCAGTCCCAGATGGTCGGATAAAACATCCCCCAGGCGGACGGCATGAAGTCGCGATGCAGGCTTGTGACGACGATAACGAAACGCTCGACCCACATCCCGACATTGATGAAGAAGGCAACGATGAAAAGG
This sequence comes from Chthoniobacterales bacterium, assembly GCA_050997075.1. GTDB lineage: Bacteria > Verrucomicrobiota > Verrucomicrobiia > Chthoniobacterales > UBA10450 > Palsa-1392. The sequence continues at coordinate 7,962 of JBPCRH010000057.1, read as the reverse complement.
GTGAGTGGATTGCGCCGGATGCGCGAGGACCAGAGGGCCTGAGGCACTAAAACGTTGCAAAGCATGAGACCCCAGAAGACCCAGCCATAAGGGCCAAAAGCGCGGTTCATCATCATGTACTCCTCGAAGGGGTCGCCGCTATACCAGGCCATGAAAGCCTCGATGATGTAGCCGTAGGCCACCATCAAGCCGGTCACAAACATGACGTTCGCCATGTTGTTGAGATAGCGCTCGGTAATCAGGTTTTCGAGGTGATAGATCTTGCGCACCGGGATGACGATATTCAGAACCATGGCGAACCCGGAGTAGATCGCGCCGGCGACGAAGTAGGGCGGGAAAATAGTGGAATGCCATCCCGGCACGATCGCGACCGCGAAGTCGAGGCTGACCACGCTATGCACGGAGAGAACCAGCGGCGTCGCCAGTCCCGCGAGCAGGAGGTAGGCAATCTGGTGACGCTGCCAGTGCGCCGCGGAATTGCGCCAGCCGAGCGCAAGAATGCCGTAAAACTTCCGCTGCCACTTACTGCTCGCGCGATCACGGAGCGTCGCCACGTCCGGAACCAACCCGAGATACCAAAAGAGAAGCGAGACAATGAAATAAGTGCTGACCGCAAAGACATCCCAGACGAGCGGGCTGCGGAATTGCGGCCAGAGTCCCATCGTGTCGGGATAGGGAAAGAGATAGAAAAAGAGCCAGGGCCGGCCGAGATGGAGCAAGGGCATGAGCCCGGCGCAGGCAACGGCAAAGAGAGTCATGGCCTCGGCGAAGCGATTGATGCCCGTGCGCCAGTGCTGAAACATGAGGAGCAGAATGGCGGAGATGAAGGTGCCGGCGTGGCCGATCCCAACCCACCAGACGAAGTTCACGATCGCAAAACCCCAGGCGACTGGCACGTTGATACCCCAAATGCCGACGCCGCGGATCAGAAGCCAGGCGAGCGCGAAGAAGAACATCATGAGCAGGCCGAAAGCGATGACGAAACCAATCCACCAGGGCGCCGGTTGCCGGTTCTTTAGAACGATCGAGCCGATCGTTTCGTTGACCGTCTCGTAGGTTTGGCCGGGGGCGAGCAGGTTCGACGGATATCCGAGCTCGGACATCCGCGTATTCTTTTGCTCGTTAGGCGGGATGGTCGAATTCATTGGGCGCTCCAATTTGGCGTCATCCCGAGCGCAGCCGAGGGATCCCGTGGAGCTACGTTAAAGCGCGACACGGATTTATCGCGGGGCGAATCGGGGCTGAAGGGTTGCTCCACGGGATCCTTCGACTTCGCTGCGCTTCGCTCAGGATGACGGGTCGTCATGTGAGGCCTTTCGCGGGATTACGGAGTTTCGCGGAGTAACTCGTGCGCGGCCGCGTGTTTAGTTCCGCGAGCATCCCGTAGTCGAGCGGATGCTGCTTCCACTGGGAGATGCGGCTTTGCGGATCGTGGATGTCCCCGAAAACAATCGCCTCCGCGGGACAGACCTGGGCGCAGGCCGGCACGACTTCGCCGTCGCGAATCTTCCGGCGCGCGAGCTCGGCGGCGATGCGGGCAGAGTTGATCCGTTGCAGGCAGTAAGTGCACTTCTCCATCACCCCGCGACTACGCACGGTGACGTCGGGGTTCTTCACCAGCTTCTCACTTGGCGCGAGGGCGCCATTATATTCGAGGAAATTGAAGCGCCGGACCTTGTAAGGACAGTTATTCGAGCAATAGCGGGTGCCGACGCAGCGGTTGTAGACCTGGAGATTTAGTCCCTCATCGTCGGTCACGGTGGCGGCAACCGGACAGACGAGCTCGCAAGGCGCGTGCTGACAGTGCATGCAGGGGACCGGCTGGTGATGGAACCTGGGATCGTCCGGCGATTCGGTGTGATAGGTGTCGACCCGGATCCAGTGCATCTCGCGTCCGCCCCGGACCTGGTCTTTGCCGACGACGGGAATGTTATTCTCGGCCTGGCAGGCGATGGTGCAGGCGTTGCAGCCGATGCAGGTGCCGAGGTCGATGACCATTGCCCAGGCGTAGCCGGCATTCTTGAACTCATCCGGGTTATAGAGCGTCTCGTCGTGCTTCGGGATCTCCGCCATTTCCTGGGCGAAGCGCGGCTGGCGGATGAACTCCGCGAGCGTCCCGGCGCGATACATATCGCGTCCCTCGAGCGTGAAATGATTCTGCGTGGTCGCGAAGTCTTCGCGCTGCGCGGTTTTGCGGATCGTGAGGCCAGTATCCTGCCAGAGCGCCGTGGAGGTGCGCAGGAGATAGGCGTTATAACCTTTGTTTGTGCCCACGCGACCGGCGTGCTGACGGCCGTAACCGAGCTGGAGAGTTACCGTGTTCTCGGCTTGTCCGGGTAGGATCCAAACCGGCGCATTAAGCTTTCGGCCTCGGTAAGTAAGCTCGATGTAGTCGCCGTTCTCGAGCTGCTCGCGCCGGGCGAGCGCAGGACTGATCAGCGCGGCGTTATCCCAGGTGATCTTCGAAAACGGATGCGGAAGCTCCTGGAGCCAGCCATTATTCGCGTAGCGGCCATCGAGCATGTTCGGATCGGCGCGGAAGAGAATTTCGAGGCCGTTCGCCGTCGCCGTAGATGCAGGGGCTGAAGGCGCGGGAGCGTTTTGGCCCGACGGCGCGGCGGTGCCAGGAGCGACGCCGTCACTTAGGAGTTTACTCCATCGTTTCTCGACATCGCCCGCGGCCGCGCCGCCCCAATGCGCTGCCCGAACGATCTCGTAGTTACTCCGCACCGGTTGCTGGAGAAAAGCGTCGAGCAGCTCATGCGCGGAGACGCCTTCGTAAAGCGGCGCGATGAGCGGCTGCACGATCGAGACCGACCCATCGGGTGCGACGACGTCGCTCCAGCTCTCGAGGAAATGCGTCGCCGGCACCTGCCAATCGCAAAGCCGCGAGGTTTCGTTGACGTGCAGCGATTGGTGCACGCGCAGTTTCACCTGGCGAAGCGCGCCGTCGAAATCGAGGTCGACCGGCGCATCGTAAACCGGGTTGCCGCCGAGGATCACGAGCAGGTCGACAGCGCCGCCCCGCATTTCGTCCACCAGCGTTTGCAGCGACGCGAGCTGATTGATCGGGTTCGCCACGACCGGAGCATGTTCGGTCACGGTGACCCCGGTGTTGCCTAACGACGCGTTCATTTGCGCAACGAGTGCGTGCACTTCCGGCGGCTGCGTTTCTCCCGCAATGACGATGCTTTGGCCGGCGCTGGCGCGAAGATCCTGCGCCGCAGCCCAGATCCATTCGTTCGCGGACGCCGGCACATCGGCCGCGGCTGCGCCGGTGCCGACGAGGGCAGCGAGCGCCGCGGTCAGCGCCGGGATGGAGTGCGCGGCGATCGGCAAACGATGGTCGGCGTTCGAGCCCGTGATCGTCGGCGTCGGCTCCGCCGCGTAGAAGCGGCTCATACTCGCGCCTTCCGGTTTCTCGACCCGGCGATTCTTCGCGAAGTCGCGCGCGTGCCGCAAGGCCGCGGGGTGAAGCACTAAAAAATCGGAGTCGAGCGCGACGATTACTTTTGCCTTCGTGAAATCGTAGAGGTTTTCTCCGCCGAAAGCGCCGCCGGCCCGGGCTTCGCGGAGGTTGTCGCGAGTGAGCGGATCCCATTGATGCCAGCGCGCTCCAGGGAATCTCTGCGCAATCGCCTGGAACTGCGCGGCAAGCGTGGGGGAAGTCGTTGTCTGCGTGAGGAAGCGCAGGCCGGCGCCGTTACTCTTGCGTTGATGACCGAGCGCGACGTTCAAACGCTCGAGAAATCCGCCCCAGGTCGCGCCGGCGTTGCCCTGGGTCAGAATCTGCGCGCGATCGGGATCGTAGAGATCGAGCACATCGGCCTGCGCCCAGATGGTCGTGGCGCCGAGACTCGCGGGATGATCGGGGTTGCCTTCGATCTTCGTCGGGCGCCCTTCGGTGCTCGTGGCGATGATCCCCTGGCCGTATCCGCCGAAGGTCGTGGCGCTGGCGAAGAAGAGCGGTTTACCGGGCACGAGGCGCTCCGGCTGATTCACATAAGGCACGATTTTTTCGATGCCCTGTTTCGTGCAGGCGCCGAGGCCGGCGAGCGCGAGCGACGCGCCCATCAGCCGCAGGAAATCGCGCCGATGCAGCTCGTCGTGCCACTCGGATGCGCCGCGCGGGAATTCCCGATGGAGCCAATCCTCGAACTCGGGCGTGCCCGCGAGCTCCTCAAGGCTGCGCCAATATTTTAGTGCTTCACGCTTCATCGGTGACAGGTCGAGCAGTTCGTTAGGCGACCGCTCGTGTCGATCTGGTTTTGCTGCACGAGGAGCCGGCCTTGCGCGAGCTGATCGGGCGGCGGCTGCCAGTGCAGGTTAAAAATTTCCGCGTGCGGCCGGACATATTTCTCCGGGGCGCGATGGCAATCGAGGCACCACTTCATATAGAGCGTCTGCGTGCGCCAGGTCAGCGGCATGGCATCGAGCTGACCGTGACAGGTGGAACAGCCGACGCCTTTCGAGATGTGGATGCTGTGATTGAAATAGGCGAAGTCCGGGAGGTCGTTGACCCGATTCCATTGGATCGGCCGGTTCGTGGCGAGACTGGCGCGGACCGGTGCGAGGAGCGGCGCCTCGGTCCAGAGCTGCGAATGGCAGGTCATGCAAATGTGCGTACTCGGGATGCCGGCAAAGGCGGATTTCTCCACCGAGGTGTGGCAGTAGCGGCAGTCGATCCCGGCATCGCCGACGTGATGTTTGTGGCTGAACGGCACGGGCTGTTCCCGGGGCACGCCGACGTAAGTCATGTAGGGCGACCAAAAAATCGCGTAGGTCGTGCAGCCGAGCCCGACGAGGAGCGCGACGACCGAGAAAATGATCACCCGCGCATGGGTGTTGGCGGCGCGGGAAAAAATCTGGGCCATGAAAGCGCGCCTAACCCGCGCGACCCGGCTCGACGCCCCGGCCGAGTTCGGGTGAAAACGCAAACCGAGCCATGCCCGATAATCGTAGTGGGTGGAGGCGAATCCGCCATCTGATTTCCGCGCCCGGGGAGATTAGTTTTTCGCAAGAAGGACTCTGAAGCATTGAGATCACCAGCGGCCACGCCGCCGTTCCCGAGATACTTCGCAGGCACTGGCGCGAAAGGATGCCGTGATTTTCAGGCTTGGCGCGCGTGCGCGGCGGCGCCCGGCTGTTCGGAGAGCGTCTGGGCGCTATTCACGAGGCCGACGTGGGTGAAGGCCTGGGGAAAATTGCCGAGCATTCGCTGCGCCTTCGGGTCGTATTCCTCGGAGAGCAGGCCGACGTCGTTGCGCAAGGCGAGCAGGCGCTCAAAGAGCAGACGCGCATCCTGTTTCCGTCCGATGAGGTGATAACAATCGGCGAGCCAGAACGAGCAGGGCAGGAAGACGCCCTCGGAGCCGGGCAGACCGTCGACTTTTTTCTCGCTCGGCCGGTAGCGCAGGACGAGGCCCTCTTCGAGCAGGTCGCGCTCGACCGCCGCGATCGTGCCAAGCACCCGCTTATCGTTAGGCGGGAGAAAACCGACGAGTGGCAGCATCAGGATGCTCGCGTCCATCGCGCTCGCGCCGTAGGACTGGGTGAAGGCGTTCTTCTTTTTGTCGAACCCTTTCTCGCAGACTTCGCGATGGATTTTATCGCGCAGCTTTTCCCAGCGTTCGAGGCTGCTGTTGGCGGTGCAGTTACAGTCGCGCACCAACTTCACCGCGCGATCAAACGCCACCCAGGCCATTATTTTCGAGTGGGTAAATTGCCGCCGCGGTCCGCGCACTTCCCAGATGCCTTCGTCCGGTTCGTCCCATTTCGTCTCGAGGAAATGCATGAGCGCGACCTGCATCCGCCAGTCCGCGTCGCTCGACTCCAGCCCGGAGCGATGCGCCTGGTACATCGCGTCCATCACCTCGCCGAAAACGTCGAGCTGGAATTGCCCGGAAGCCGCGTTGCCCACCCGCACCGGTGTCGATTTTTCGTAACCGGCCAGCCACGGAAGTTTGAATTCGTCGAGCCGGCGCTCGCCGCTCACGCTGTACAGGATTTGCAGTTGCGAAGGGCTCCCGGCGATCGCGCGCAGGAGCCATTCGCGCCACGCTTTCGCTTCGTCGGTGAAGCCGGCTCCGAGCAAGGCAAAGAGGGTGAAAGTCGCGTCGCGCAACCAACAGAACCGGTAATCCCAGTTCCGCACCCCGCCGATCTGCTCCGGCAGCGAAGTGGTGAGGGCGGCTACGATCCCACCAGTCGGCGCGTAGGTTAATCCCTTCAGGGTGATCAACGAACGCATGACAGCGTCCTGCCACGGACCAGTACGCTCGTAACGTCGCGCCCATTCGTGCCAGTAATTCTCCGTATCGCGCAGTGCATTCTCGGGATGAACTTCCTGCGGCGGCTGTTCATGCGACGGATACCAGGTGAGGACAAAGGGCACGCGCTCACCTTTGGCGACGGTGAACTCGGCGAGCGTTTTCAGGTCTTCGCCATGCGTCTCGATCGGCGTATGCAGGATGAGGGCGTCCGGTCCCGCGATCGCCTCGAGCCCGCCGTAGCGTCGCCGCACCCAAGGCACGACCGAGCCGTAATCGAACCGGATGATCAGCTCCATCCGCAGGTGCACCTTGCCCTCGAGGCCCTCGACGATCCGCACGATGTCGGGATTCGTCCCGCGCGGCGGCATGAAATCGATCAGCCGCACGGTCCCTTCCGCGGTCGTGAGCTCCGTCTCGAGAATCATCGTGTCGCCGCGATAGCGCCGCGCGCAGCGTTTGATTTTCCCTTTCGGCGTAAAACGCCAGCAGCCATTTTCCTTCTCGCCTAACAATGCCGCGAAACAGGCGCCGGAATCGAAACGCGGCAGGCACATCCAGTCGACCGAGCCGGCCCGACTGACGAGGGCGCCACTCTGCGTGTCGCTGAGGAAAGCGTAATCCTCGATCGGCGCGCTCGTCGTCTTCGTCGTTTTTTTCTTCGTCATGCAGGAGGGCACTAAATTTTTGAACGACCTCGCCAAATCAGGGTCACTAATTCAATAAGGTTGGGGATTGCGGTGGGAAAAAAAGCGGGCGCTCTAGGGATGGGGCGCCCGCGACGCCGGCTCGCTCCGGTTCTGCGCGAGCGCCGAAATACCCTCGCGTGTGAGCCGGAAAATCGTCCACTCCTCGTTCGGTTTCGCGCCCAGCTTGCGGTAGAACTGAATCGCGGGCTCGTTCCAGTCGAGCACCGCCCATTCCATGCGGCCGCAGCCGCGTTCCTCCGCGATCGCCGCGAGGCGCACGAGAAGAGCCTGGCCGTAGCCCTTCCCGCGCGCGTCCGGGCGCACGAAAAGATCTTCGAGATAGAGCCCGCGCCGGCCAGTCCAGGTAGAGAAATTATGAAAGAAAAGCGCGAAGGAATTCGGCGCGCCGTTTTCTTCGCTGATCAGGACCTCCGCGGCCGGCTGCTCGCCAAAGAGCGCCGCGCCCAGGCCGTCTTCTGTCGCCACGACGTCGTTAGGCGCGCGCTCGTATTCCGCGAGCTCGCGAATGAGCGCGAGAATCACCGGCACGTCCGCGCGGGTCGCGAGGCGGATTTGAAAATCGGAAGTGGTTGCGGTTTTCATGCTTGAGGAAGTTGCCGCAGCGAGTCGAAAGCGTCCACCTCGTTGTCACCCGTCGTCGACGCGCAAACCTGGAGGGCGGAGCTCCCGCGACGCCGGGGATGAAGGTCGCTCTTTCGTGGCTTGCCGAACGACGCCTGGGATTCGCGGAGCTCATCCCTCCAGGAAACCGGCTACGATTTTGCCTCGAGCCGCTCCTGCAAAAACGAGAGCACCGCCAATTCCCCGGAGCGCAATTCCTTGAGCGATTTGGCGAGCGTCTTCTCGGTCTGCTTCTTCAACCCTTCGATGAGCGTGCCATCCAGATACGTCTCCAGCACCGCCGGATGCACGTAGCACTTGCGACACACCGTCGGGGTGTTCCCGAGCATTGCCGCGACCGCCTTGATCGCTTCCTTCACGTT
>JBPCRH010000039.1:0-30023 GCA_050997075.1 Chthoniobacterales bacterium | reverse complement strand
ATGTCGTAGGCGCGCTGCATGAAGGTCGAGTAGATGGTGAGAAACGGCTTCAGCCCCTGGGTCGCGAGACCGCAGGCGAAGAGTGCGGCGTGTTCTTCGGCGATCCCGACGTCGTAGTAGCGATCGGGGTGCATTTGCTGGAAAAAGCCGAGGCCGGTCCCGCTCGGCATCGCGCCGGTGATGGCGACGATCTTGCGATTCGTGTCGGCAAATTTCCCCAGCGTCTTCCCGAGAATTTCGGAGTAGGTCGGCGTCGTCCCGGCTACGGTCTCGCCCGTTTCCGCGGCGAATTTGCCGAGCCCGTGGAACTTGTCCGGCTTCGCGATCGCCGGCTCGTAACCCTTCCCTTTTTTCGTGAGGATGTGAAGGAGGACGGGCTCGTCCTGGGTTTTCAGGAATTCAAAAGTGCGCGTGAGCAGCCGGATATCGTGGCCATCGATCGGGCCGTAATAGCGGAGCCCGCGCTCCTCGAAAATGACGCTCGGCACGAGCAGGTTTTTGAAGCCTTCCTCGACCTTGTGCGCGAGTTGGAGGATCCCGCGGCCGGCCACCGCCTTGATGAAACGCCCGGCCTTTTCATGCAGGTGCGCGTAGGTCGGGTTGGTCACGATGTTGTTCAGGTAAGCCGCGATCGCGCCGACGTTTTTCGCGATCGACCACTCGTTGTCGTTGAGCACGACGATGAATTTTTTCGTCTGCGCTTTGACGTTGTTGAGCGCCTCGTAGCTGATGCCGCAAGTGAGCGCGGCGTCGCCCGCGACGACGACGACGTTGTCATCCGCGCCGATGAGATCGCGCCCGACCGCCATACCGAGACCGGCGGAAAGGGCGGTGCCGGCGTGCCCGGCGCCGTAGGAATCGTGCTCGCTTTCGGTGCGCAGGAGGAAGCCGTTGAGGCCCTGGTATTGCCGCATCGTGTGGATGCGATCGAGCCGGCCGGTGAACATTTTGTGGACGTAGCCCTGGTGGCTGACATCGAAAACGAACTTGTCCTTCGGCGTCGTGAACACGCGATGAAGCGCGATCGTCAGCTCGACCACGCCGAGATTCGGCCCGAGATGCCCGCCGGTCTGCGAGAGCACGTTGATCAATTCGTCGCGCACCTCCTGCGCGAGCTGGGGCAGATCGTCTTCCGCGAGCGCCTTCACGTCGGCGGGCGAATGAATGCCCGCGAGCAGGTGTTTTCCGGTTTCATTAGGCGTTTGAGAAGAGGCTGACATCGACATCTTTAGGTTCTCCTTGGGGTGCCGGCGGCGGCGCGAACGCAGGGACGGACGCGGCGGCCGGGGCGGTTTCAAAATTTTGCACGACCGGCTGGCCGGCGCTGTTGCGGGTGATCATCTCGATGCGTTCTTCGGCCGAGGCGAGGCGTTCCTGACAGACTTTCACCAGTTTCATGCCCTCCTCGTAGCGCACGATCAAATCTTCCAGGGTCAGGTCGCCCGACTCCATCTTCTCGACGATCTCCTCGAGGCGCGACATCGCTTGCTCGAAGTTCGCCTGGGGGGCGGCTTTCTTCACTGGGTTCGGCATAAGGGCAAGGGAGCAATTAAGCATAGCGGGAGGGATAAAAAAGGAGCGGTTTGCCTAACGGAAGGGGTGGCACAGCGGATGCTATAATTACCATAACCGAAAGCCGCTTATGTTCTTCCCGCGCCGCCTCCTCATCATCGACGACGAACCGCATCTGACCGCGCTCGTCCGCGCCGCCTTCGCCGCCACCGGGCGCTATGTGATCAAGGAAGAGAACCGCAGTCTGCGCGCGCTCCATGCCGCCCGGCATTTTCACCCGGACCTGATCCTGCTCGACATGATGATGCCGGAGCTCGACGGCCACGAAGTCGCGCAACAGCTCCGCGACGATCCCGCGCTTCAGGATGTGCCGATTGTCTTCGTGAGCAGCCTCGCCGCGAACGGCGTCATCGGCTCGGTCGGCTATCTCAGCGGCTACTCCTTCGTCGCGAAGCCGTTTCAGATTTCCGACCTCATCAACTGCGTCGACGAAATGCTCGGCGACGATGAACCGATGCGGGAAACTGCCTAACGAGCGGTCGAGCGAGCCGGTCCTCCCGATCAAAACCGAAGTCGGTCCGAAGGGAAACCGGTGGCAAAACCCGTCATCCCGAGCGGAGCCGGAGGCAAAGTCGAGGGATCCGGTGGCGAAACCTTAAAGCTTGCTCCGGGATTCCTCGACTGCGCTGCCCTGCGCTCGGGATGACCGGGCCTTCGTCCGTGCCTAACGAGCTCGCCTTTTACTTGTCGGAACTGGATCGTCGGCGAGTTTCTCGTCATGGCCTCGGCGACATCAGTGAAAGAAGCCCTCGCGCGCACGGTCCCGGCAGATGTGATCACGGTGCAGGGGTGGGTGCGCACCCGGCGCGACGCGAAGGAGTTCTCTTTTGTGGAGCTCAATGATGGCTCCTGCCTGCGCAATCTCCAGATCATCGCGCGCGATACTTTGCTGAACTACGACGCCGTCCAGCGCCTGACGACCGGCGCCTCGCTTCGCGCGCGCGGTCCGCTCGTCGCCTCGCAAGGGAAAGGCCAGAGCTGGGAACTGGTCGCCGATGAAATTGAGATCGTGGGCGCGTCCGACGAGACCTATCCGCTCCAGAAAAAGGGACACACGCCGGAGTTTCTCCGTGAGATCTCGCACCTGCGGCCGCGCTCGAATTTGTTCGGTTGCGTCTTCCGCGTGCGCAGCCGGCTCGCATTCGCCGTGCACCAATTCTTCCAGGAACGCGGCTTCGTTTACGTGCACACGCCGATCATCACCGGGAGCGACTGCGAAGGCGCGGGCGAGCTCTTCCGCGTCACCACCTTCGATCCGCAAAACGCGCCGGTTTTGCCTAACGACGGCGGCGTCGATTACGCGCAGGATTTTTTCGCGCGGCGCACTTATCTCACGGTCAGCGGCCAGCTCGAGGCCGAGGCGTTCGCCTGCGCGCTCTCGAAGGTTTACACCTTTGGTCCGACTTTCCGCGCGGAGAACTCGAACACGTCCCGGCACGCGAATGGGTTCTGGATGATCGAGCCGGAGATGGCTTTTTGCGATCTCGCGGGCGACATGGATCTCGCCGAGGAAATGGTGAAATACCTCGTGCGCGACATCCGCGAGAACTGCGCGGAAGACCTCGGGCTTTTCGCGAAATGCGTCGACAAGGAACTGCTCGCGCGCCTCGAGTTTGTGGTCGAGCGACCCTTCCAGCGGATCAGCTACGAAGAGGCAATAAAACTCCTCCTCGCGAGCGGCGAGAAGTTCGAGTTCCCGGTCGATTACGGCCTCAACCTCCAATCCGAACACGAGCGCTGGCTCACCGAAAAACACTGCAAGTGTCCGGTTACGGTTTTCGATTACCCAAAGGAGATCAAGCCGTTCTACATGCGCCTGAACGACGACGAGAGCACGGTGACAGCGATGGACCTGCTCGTCCCGGGCATCGGCGAAATCGTCGGTGGCAGCCAGCGTGAAGAGCGCCTCGAGGTGCTCGAGGAAAACATCCGCCGGCATCAAATGGATCCGGCCGATTACAAATGGTATCTCGACCTGCGCCGCTACGGCACCGTCCCGCATGCGGGCTTCGGAATGGGCTTCGAGCGCATGCTCATGTTCGTGACCGGAGTGGCGAATATCCGGGACGTCATCCCTTTCGCGCGCACCCCGGGCAGCGCCGAGTTTTAGCGGGCACGCCAGACCTAGTCCGCGAATCCACGTTCCGTGGTCGGATTCGCGGAGCTCATCTCTTCATCTTCGCGCGGATCATCGCTTCATAGCGCGCGATGTTCCGGCTGTAGATGAACGCTTCGCGCCCCTCGAGAAATCCGCCTTTGAGCACGTACATGTGCAGGAAACGAAGGAGCGGCCATCCGGGCAGTCGACTCGCGAGCGGCTTGAGCGCGCGGTTCCTTCGCGAGGGATTGTGCGCCAGTAAATCGCCCCACGCCACCCCGCGCGCCAAGCGATCGTGCGCTTCCTGGCCAGCGTATTTTTGGTGCTTCGCCCACCATGCTTCCCAGCCCTTGCTGAAGGCGTAGTGCAAATACGGCTCCCGGATGTAACTGATCGTCCCGTCGATCTCGCCCTCTTTCTGCCCGTGGCCGCTATCGATGAACCGCGCACGACCGCGGCGCAAAAGCCGGAACTGCCACTTCGGAAACGAATCGCTCCGGCGCAGCCAGCGCTCCCCGAGCATCGTTTTCCAGCAGCAGTAAAATCCTGCAACCGTCTCGTCGGCTGAGCGCAAAGCTTCCTTCACCGCCGCCCGGAAAGCCGGCGTCGCCACCTCATCGGCATCGAGGAAGAGCACCCAATCCGTGGTCAGCCCGGCGGAGTCGAGCGCCCAGTTCCGCTGTTCCCCAAAAGAACCGAACCGATGCGTGACGACCCTTGCCCCGGCGGTGCGCGCGATCTCCACCGTCTGGTCCGCGCTTCCGGAGTCGATCACAACAACCTCAACGCTAAAATCCTTGAGCGCAGCCAGACAGCGTGGCAAATCCCGCTCTTCATCGCGGGTCAGGATCAGAATCGAGAGGGAAAAGGGCTCAGCCACGTCGGGAATTGAGAAGGACAAGAATTATCGTAGCCGGTTTTCGCTGCATCTGCGAAGATCGCAGCCACGGAATAACCTTCGCAGGAATTGGGCCCACCTGCCCCGGGAATGGGCCGGTAGAATGATTTCCAGGAGGCACAGTTCCCGCTCAGTAAAAAAACAGTCCCGGAACAATAAATGCGCACATATCATGCGATGAGGACAGCGGAACAGCCGCGGCCATCTCCCGCCCTGTCCCACCCCGGCGCAGCCGCCGGACGTGGTTCCTCTTTCGCGGCCGGTCATTCGGCTCTGCCTTTTTGTGAAGCGCCCCACATTTGACGATAACTGGCCGGGCTCCTGGAAGGCCTCGTACAGTTACGATCTCGAGGAAGTCTACGGCCCGTTCCACCACCTCGGCTACGCCTACGCCTACAAGAAACGGCGGCGCGAAACCCTGCGCCTCCTCACCGAAGTGCTCCCGCCCGGCACCCGCGTCCTCGACGTCGCCGCCGCCCAGGGAAATTTCTCGCTCACCCTCGCAGAGATGGGTTACGAGGTCACTTGGAACGATCTCCGTGCCGAGCTCGCCGATTACGTCCGGTTAAAATACGAGAAGGGCGCCATCCGCTACGCGCCCGGCGATGCCTTTGCGATCGATCTGCCCCATCTCTTCGATGCCGCCCTCATCACCGAGGTGATCGAGCACACCGCGCATCCCGATGAGTTCCTCACCCGCATCGCCACCCTTGTCCGGCCCGGCGGTTACATCGTCATGACCACGCCGAACGGCGCCTATTTTCGCAATCATCTCCCGAAATTTTCCGAGTGTTCCGACCCGACGGTTTACGAAGCGCAGCAGTTCAAGCCCGATTCCGACGGCCACATTTTCCTCCTTCATCCCGAGGAAATCGAGCCGCTTGCGCAGAGTGCCGGTCTCGAGCTCGAGCGTTTCGATCTTATGACCAATCCGCTCACGAGCGGCCACATGAAGACCCGGTTCCTCCTCCGGGCCACGCCCCAGGCCGTCGTCGGTCAGATCGAAAACCTGAGCTCGCGCCTCCCGCACGAGTGGCGCCGCCGGCTTTCCACCCAGATCGTCGCGCGCTTTCGCAAGCCGCTCGCCCGCGCCTGACCTCGCGCGTAACCCTGGCGAATGCTGCTGCTACTGTAGACGTTTCGCTCTGCGAAACGCGGGATCGACGCCGTCCGCCCGCATACGCTCCTCCCGCGCTTCGCAGAGCGAAGCGTCTACAGCCCGCGCGGACGCAACACGCGGCAGGGATTGCCCGCGGCCACGACATCACTCGGCAGATCCTTGGTCACGACCGAGCAGGCGCCTACGAGCGCCCGCGCCCCGATCGTCACGCCCGGCATCACGAACGCCCGCGCGCCGATAAACGCTTCCTCCCCGATCGTGATTTTCGCGACCACCAGCGGACAGGCGGGTTGGGAAAAGTCGTGACTCCCCGAGCTCAAATAAACTTCCTGGGCGACGATCGCGCGTGGGCCGATTTCGATTTCGCCTAACGAATAGGCATTCGCCCGATCGCCCAGGCTGGCGCGGTCGTGCATCGTCAGGTTCCAGGGAATCGCGATCCGCGCGCGCTGATGCACAAACGGCATCCCGTGAATTTTCGCGTCGAACGTGCGCAGCAAGAAAAGCCGCCACGGGTTCAGCGGTTTCGGCGTCCAGGAACAAAAAACCGCCCAGCAAAATTCCCAAAGAACGCGCAGTGCCCGCTCCGAACTCGACCACGGCGACGCGTAGGGCGAGTTCTGCGCCGGATCGACAGGTTGGAGCGGCGCGGTCATTTTCCGAGGAGACTCGCGAAGTCTTCCAGATAACGCGAGGCCACATTTTCGACCGAGAATTCCTCGGCCGTCGCCTGCGCCGCCTCGCCGATTCGACGCACTTCGTCCGCGGGCAAGCGCAGCACCTGCGTGAGCCGCGCGGCGAGGGCTTTCGCCGGCTCCGGCGCGCGATGATCGAAGACAAACCCGTTCACGTTGTCCGCAATGTAATCGCGAAAACAGGCAAGACCGGAAACAATCGGTGCGCAGCCATTCGCCATCGCCTCGAGCGGCGCGACCGGCAACGCCTCGCCCGTCTCCGCGATCGACGGATAGATGAACAACTGCGCTGCGCGGTATTGCGCGGTGAGCGCGGCCGGATCGAAAATCTTCCCGACCCACTCGAGCGGCGCGCCGCTCCGCTCGCCTAAAGACTGCATCTCGCGTCGAAAATCTTCGCCGCCCCCGCCGAGCGCGGTCTCATGCGGGCCGACGATTTTTACGGCCCAGCCCTCGAGCACCGGCGGCGGCAATTCCGCGAGCGCGCACAGGAAGAGTTCGATCCCTTTTTCGGGGTGCACTCGACCGACGAAGAGCAGCGTCTTCTCCCGCGTCGCGCTCGGCGTGCGATCGATTCGAAAGGGGAGCGCGTTCGGCAACACCCGCACTTTTTCGCGGAGCTGCGGCGCTTCCGCGACGATGTCGTCCGCGATCGCTCGCGAGACCGCACAGAGTCGCGCGACATGCGCATACCAGCGCATCTGTCCCTTCGGCCCCCGCTGCACGTGCACGTAAACCAAGCCGCGCTGCCTTCCGCGCACGAGCATCGGCAGCCAGAAAGTGTTGGTCACCAAAATATCGGCGGCCGGCAAAATCCGGCGCACCCGGAGCGAATAAAACAGGTCGAGTAACTTCAGCCTAACGATCGCGCGCGGCTGGGCGTAACCGCGCACGCGGCGATGTTGCACCCCGGCGATTTCTTCCGCCGCCGCCAGCTCCGGATGCGCTCGTGAGATGTGCGTGACCTGGTGCCCACGCCTAACGAATTCTTGACCGAGCGTGAACCAGACTTTCTCGACCGCGCCGCCCATGAGCGCGGGGACCGGGAAAAACGCGCCGGTGACGATGGTGATTCTCATGCAGCGCGCTGATGTGAAGAAAACGGACGCACCTTATCTTAAGATGAGAACCGAACCGCAGCTTGCAAGAAACCTTCCGGCGATTTTCGCCTGCCTCGCCAAAATTGCGCCACCGCAGCAGAGTCAGCGAGTTTGGGGCCACGTCGAGTGATTGAAAAATCAAACGCGCCATCATCCCAGCCTACACGAAGGGGTAGCCGGCTTTAGGGCTTCCGCTGCTCTCGCCCTCCCGTATCTGCGCTCGGGCCAGCAGGACAAGGCGTTGGAGATAATCGATGAGGTCCTTGCCATGGATCGACGCTTCGCGTTTGCCCATCATTATCGCAGCCGCGCAGCTGCTAAAGCTCGACTTCAAGGGCGCCATCGAATCCGCCCGGATGGCTTATGCGACATCGAACGAGAGCCTCTATATGAAGGCAAACCTCGCCGCCGTCCTGGCGCGAGCCGGGCAAACCTCCGAGGCCGTTGCCATCCATGCGGAACTAAAGGAGGCGGCGAGCCGGCTTTACGTATCACCGTATAATTTCGCGATCATAAATAACGCACTGGGCAATTAGATATCTGAACAGGGCGGTCGATGAGCGTGATTTTCTGACCGTCTCAATGAAGGGAGATACCCTTTCCAGAACCTCCACGACGACCCGGCCTTCGCCGAAGTTCTCCGCAAAGCAAATCTCTGAGTCTGTTCTTGTGAATCCCGTTAATCCTGTCTCCAAAAACCGTTCAACCCAGATCCCACCCGTCAGTCTTCGCGAACAACAGACCTGCAGACGCTTCTCTCTGCGAAGCGCTAGCGTTGGCGCCCGATCCAGATAGCGACCTCACCCTCGCGCCTCCCAGAGGGAGGCGTCTACAACTCGGGGACCACCCGCAGATTGCACAAAGCCCCCGCGAACGGTTGAGTAGCGCCGATGCATCCGAGCTCGTTCGAGAAGATGGCCGCCTTCGCCCAGAAATATCTCGGCGACCGGGCGGCCGAACCGCTCGTCATTCTCGACCTCGGCAGCCAGGATTTTAACGGCTCCTATCGCCCGCTTTTCGATCGCAAACCATGGCGCTACCTCGGGATCGACATGGCCGCGGGCCCGAATGTCGACATCGTCCTGCGCGAACCCTATCGCTGGCGGGAAATCCGAAGCGGAAGCGCCGATGTGATCGTTTCCGGCCAGACGTTTGAGCACACGGAATTTTTCTGGCTAACGATGCGCGAGATTTGTCACGCATTAAGACCGGGCGGTCTTTGCTGCATCGTCGCGCCATCGAGCGGCCCGGAGCATCGCTATCCGGTCGATTGTTGGCGGTTTTATCCCGACGGCTTGCGCGCGGCGGCGCGTTACGGTGGGCTCGAGACGCTCGAAGCCTGGACGCAATGGGACGACCTCCAGGACTTCGACGAGGAGAGCAACAAATGGCATGACTCCGTCCTCGTGGCCCGTCGGCCTAACGAAAAGCAAAAGCGCAACTGGCGCCGCCAGTTGAATAACTGGCTCGAACGGTCGATCGAGAGATCCTGAAGCCGGACCGCGCCACGATCTCACGCGGGAGTTTGGCCGCGGCCTGTGCGTTGCTTTTTCTGCTGGAATTTCCGTGGCATCCGGCGCCTCTCGCGATCCGCTTGGAAATCCTGAGCGAGCATCCTGCGCGTTTCATCCTGTTCTACGAGGGCGGGAGTCGTGTCTCCGAGCACGGCCGGATTTCGCGCAACCTGGCCGGCAAACCCACGTTCCAGAGCGTCCGTTTCCCGATTGAGGAGAAAGCGCTCCGCAGTTTTCGGCTGCAACAGTGGGACGGAAGCAGCGCCTATCGCGTGCGCCAGATAACGATCGAACGATGGGGCGGCCGGAGCGCGCCGATCGCACTCGATCGGCTGCGCCCCTTCGCGGGAATCTCCGCACTGGCGCGGACGCAAAGCGATGTCGGGATTCTTCGCGCTTCACCATTTCAACCGACCGATCTGCGGATTCGGCCCAAGAGCACGATCCATCGGAGTCCGGCCGCCTCGCTCTTCGCTTTTCTTCTTCCCCTCCTCCTCGGGCTGGTCAGCGCGGCGCTCATCTGGACCCTCACGCAGGCGCGCAGCTCCTCGGGCTTCGCGCTGCCCGCGCGGGCCTGGATCGTTGGGCTGCTCGCGCTCCTCTACTTCGCCAGCAGCTTCGCGGGCTTGAACGGAAGCTCGTCCGCGCTCTGGCAACTCATGAGCGCGCATGAAAGTCCCGCGGCCGGTGTGCTTCTGGGTGAGCCGCAGCACATCCGCTCCGATGAATGGCTCGTACACACGCCCTGGCTGGCTTCCCAGTATTACCAGGAACCGAGTCTGCCCGTGGTCAACCCCGACGTTGGCGAAGGGCGCGCGCCGCTCATCACCTCCCTGCCGGTGCGCCATTGGTCGATCATTTTTCGTCCGCAATATCTCGGGTTCTTCTTTCTCCCGTTCGGGCAGGCCTTCGCTTTCTATTGGAACTTCAAATGGTTCGCGCTCCTCCTCGGGGCATTTCTCTTTTTCGACCTCATCACGCGCGGCCAGCGCGGTCTCGCTCTCGCCGGCGCGGGCTTCGTTCTATTTTCCGGCTTCACCCAATGGTGGTTCAGCAGTCCGACGATGATGCCGGAGATGCTGGCGATGTTTTTCTTCGGGCTATGGTCGGGCGCGCTCCTTCTCCGCGCTGCCTCGCATCGCGCTGCGCTCGGCGCCGGCATCGTTCTCCTCTTCGCGATCGTCCAGTTCACTTTCTGTTGTTACCCGCGTTTTCAGATTCCGCTTCTTCACCTCGCGCTCTTCCTCCTTGTCGCCATCGCCCTCCGTTCTTTCCGGCGCGGCCTCCCCCAGGTTTACACGCACCTCGCTCGGGTCACGTTGATCGGGGGAACGCTGCTCGTGGCCGGCCTGATTTTGTGGGTTTGGTTCGGCGAAGTCCGCGCCCTCCTCATCACGATTCACGGACTGATTTATCCCGGACGTTTGCTCTACACCGGCGGCACCTTTCCCTGGTTCTGGTTTGCCGCGCCCTTCCTCGAATTCGGAATGACCGAGGAAGATTTTCCCCCGCACATGTACAATGCCTGTGAAGCTTCCGGTTATCTTTTCTTTCTGCCGCTCGTGCTCGCGCTCGTCGTGCGGGACGCCTGCCGCCGGAAGTTCGATCCTTTGCTGATCGCGCCCGCGGCTTCGGCCGTCTTCCTCGTCGTTTTCATGTCCATCGGACTGCCCGAAGCGGTCGCGCGCTGGACGGGCCTCGCGCTCGTCATGCCGACGCGCGGGATCATCGGGGTGGGAATCGCAAGCTTCATCGGGATCGTCCGCTATCTCGCGCGGGAGAACCCGGTGAGACTCCCCTTCGTGCGCCCGTCGTTTGCCGCTTTCGCCATCCTCGCGCTCGTGCTCGGCTGGATATTTTTCCGGGCGAACCTGCGCGTCGAGCATTACCTCAGCCGCGGCGCGGTCGTGGTCGTTAGTCTCTATTTTGCGCTTCTCTTTCTCCTCATCTGGCAACGGCAGCGGGGGATCGCCGGGCTCCTTCTGCTCGCGCCTTTGCTTTGCGCTTACGGCCTCGTCAATCCCGTCAGCCGCGGCCTGCCTGCTTTTGCGCAGAGCCCGCTTTGGCAAAACATCCGGTCCCTCGAGCGCACCGATCCGCAAGCCGCCTGGCTCGTCCTCGGGCCTCCGGGTCGGAGCAACCTGATCGCGCAGTTCGCCAAATCGACCGGCGCACACGTGCTCGGGGGCGTCCGCATCACGCCCGACCCGGAGCTGCTGCGCTTGCTCGATCCCGCGGGGAAATATCGCGCGGTGCACGAGCGCTACGCGCACATCTCCTTTCTCCCCGAATCGACAGCGACGCCCAGCTTCGAGTTGATCTCGCCCGACAGCTACTCCGTCCGTCTTCCGGTCGGGAACGACTTCATCCGCCGGCTCGGCGTGCGCTATCTTCTGGAAATAATGACCTCGGAGAAGAAGACGAACATTCCCGGCTTTGCCGAGTTTCGCGTGCAGAACGGGATTCGTTTTCTGCGCGCGACCGATTCTTTACCCTAAGTTTTCACCACGCCATGCCAACGCACGATTTTGACCGCGGGCTCGAGGCCCGGAGAAGCTGGAGCCGAAAAGCACGAGCGCTGCGCAGGATCGCTTGCAGCGCCCGGTCGAGGGCGCGATGAGGTTTTTTTCGGCAGCGCCCGCCCTCTCGCTGGCGAACCAGATTAAGCGGACGAAGAAGCGTTATCGTTGGTGGTTCGATCATCCGCCGGAAACGAGCGCGCCGCGCCACACGCTCTATCTCCAGGGTTGGTGCCTCCCTCGCAAGGAGGGCGCAAGGATTCACGAGATTCGGGCGCGGATCGGGCGGCGCGTTTTTCCGGGCAATTACGGCAGTGAACGCAAGGATGTCGCCTGCGCGCACGATCTCGGCCCAGGCGCGGAGCGCGTGGGCTTCGCCGTCGCCGTGCCGCTGCCCGCGGGCCCATCCGATGTGCTGGTCGAGATCAGGGATGGACCGGGAACGTGGCAGCCGATCGACTGCCGCAGTTGGATCGGCGCGCCTAACGAAAAGCCGGCGCCACCGCAGGACCCGAAATATTTCATCCCGAATCCTGCGGCCAGCTCGCGGATCGATTTCTGGCTCGACCGGCCCGCCGACTGGTCGGTGCGGCGGCGCCATCTCCGCCTCTCCGGCTGGTGTCTCGCGACGGCGGGGGAACCTCTCACGGCGGTGCGGGCGCGGCTGCGGCGGAAGGAATTTGCCGGCCGCTTCGGGCTGGTCCGACCCGATATCGCGATGCTTTTCCCCGATCGGCCGGGCGCGCTCGTGAGCGGATTCACCATCGACATCGTGGCGCCGCCTGGCCGCGCCCAACTTTTCCTCGAAGTGCGGAGCGGCGCGGGCGAGTGGGAAAAGTTCTTCACGCATCCAGTGCGCGGACCGCTCTGGCGCGAAGGCGACGGGGGGGAAACGATCGGCGATTACGCCTATTGGATTCGCCGCTACGACCAGCTCACCCGCGAGGATCGCCGCGCCATTGCTGGGCAGATCGCCCGTTGGGAGGATCCGCCGCTCATCTCCATCCTCCTCCCCGTTTACAACCCGGACCCGCGCTGGCTCCGTCGCGCCGTTCGCTCGGCGCAAGCGCAGCTCTATCCGCATTGGGAACTTTGCATCGCCGACGATGCCTCGAGCCGCCCCGGCATCTGGCCGCTTCTGCAGAAGTTTGCCCGGCGCGATGCGCGCATCCGCCTGCTCCGCCGGAAGGCGAACGGCCAGATCGCCGCCGCCTCGAATGAGGCCCTTGCGCTCGCGCAGGGAAAGTTCATCGCCCTGCTCGATCACGACGATGAGCTTGCGCCGGCCGCGCTCTATTTCGTCGCTCTTGCCCTGCGGGAAAATTGTGCGCTCCGCCTGCTCTACAGCGACGAGGATAAGCTCGACCCGCGCGGCCGGCGTTGCGATCCCTATTTTAAATCCGACTGGAACCCCGAGCTTTTCCTCGGGCAGAATTTTTTTGGCCACCTCGTCGTCCATGAGCGCGAGCTGGTTAGGCGAATCGGTGGCTTTCGTGAAGGTTTTGAATGCTCGCAGGATTACGATCTCGCTTTGCGCGTCCTCGAGCAGATCGAGCCAGAGCAGATCGGCCACATTTCGCGGGTGCTTTATCATTGGCGGATGACGGAGGAGAGCACCGCCACGGACTTGCGCGCGAAACCGTATGCGCATAACGCCGCCATCCGCGCCGTCCAGGAACATCTCGACCGGCGCGGAACCGGCGGCCTGGTCGTGCCCCATCATCGGATTTATCAGCGCGTGAAATATCCGCTGCCGGCGCCGGCTCCGCTGGTCTCGATTCTGATCCCGACGCGCGATCGGATGGCGCTCCTGCGCGCATGTATCGAGAGCATTTTCGCGCGAACCGTTTACGAAAATTTTGAAGTGCTCGTGCTCGACAACGAGAGCCGCGAGCCGGAGACGCTCGCCTATCTGGATTCGTTAGGCGGGAGGGTGCGGGTGGAACGGGTCGAGGGCGCATTCAATTATAGCCGGCTGAACAACCTCGGCGTCGCCCTCGCCCGCGGCTCGCTCGTTGCCCTCCTCAACAACGACATCGAGGTGAAAAATGCAGAATGGCTGAGCGAGATGGTGAGCCATGCGGTCCGACCGGAAGTCGGGATGGTCGGCGCGCGGCTCCGGTATCCGGACGGGACGCTGCAACATGGCGGCGTCATCCTCGGCGTCGGCGGCATCGCCGGCCACGCCCATCTTGGCGTGCGGGAGGAAGACGGCTATTTCGCGCGCGCGCATCTGACGCAGAATTTCTCCGCGGTCACGGCCGCTTGCGCAGTCGTTAGGCGGGAACTTTATCTGGAAGTCGGCGGGCTCGATCAGGAACACCTCGCGGTTGCCTTCAACGACATCGATTTCTGCCTCCGGCTGCGTGCGGCGGGCTTCGCGATCGTCTGGACGCCGCATGCCGAGCTGGTCCATCATGAATCCGCCAGCCGCGGTCTCGAAGACACGGGGGAGAAGCAGGCGCGTTTTCTCGCGGAGGTGGCATACATGAACGCGAAGTGGGGCGAGACTCTGCGCGCGGACCCGTTTTACAACCCGAATCTCTCGCTGGACGAAGAGCTTTTTACTCCCGCTTTCCCGCCGCGGCTGACGCAGCCGTGGAAGACATGAGCGACGTTGCGGAGGATTACGCTTTCCGCCTCGATGCGCGGATCGCGCCGCGGCTCTTTGGCGAGAAGCTCGACATCAGCGGCTGGATTTTCCATCGCCGCGGCGAACCGATCCAGGGCGTCCGCGCGCTCGTGCAACGGCCGCTCGCGAAGCCGCAAATCGTGCGCGGCCGGCGCAAACGAAACCGGCCGGACGTGGCGGCCGCCTTTCCCGATCAGCCGGAAGCGATGAAAAGCGGCTTTCTCCTCGAGCTGCGGCTGTCGTTAGGCAGAAACCGCTTGCAACTGCAGGTGCTCGATGACATGCGCGTCTGGCGCACCTTTGGGACCGTAACGGTGACGGCGTTTCCCTTGCGGGGTCTTTCGCGGGCGGGATTTCCGCGGGTCCGGGAGTTGGTCGCCTCCTCGCTCACGCGCTCCTTTGCGACGAAGAGGAGGAGCACCCCCCGGGGGAACGACGCCGCGCCGCCCGCAGCTTCGTCAGAGCGGGCGGTCAGGGAAATCGAACTTTTCGCGACGAGCCGCTCGAACCTGTTCATTCTCGAGATTGCCGAGCTGCTCGCGGCGGGCTTTCGCGAGCTTGGTTGCGCGGCGCAACTGCACCTCGATCAACCGCCGGAGGAGAATCCGCCTCACGACATCCTGCAGCTCATCGTCACGCCGCACGAGTTATACAATCTTTACCTGACGAGCGAGGTCTCGCGGGAGCGCGCCCGCGAGCTGACCCGCCACACCGTCCTCCTTTGCACTGAGCAACCGGAGACCGGCTGGTTCCTGAGCAATCTGGAGTGGGCGCCCTCCGCGCGCGCGGTGGCCGATATCAACCCGTTAGGCGTGCTCGCCTACCGCGCGCGCGAAGTGACCTGCCATCATCTTGCACTCGGCTATCATCCCCTCCTCGCCCACGCGCTGCGCCCGACGCACGGCGCTCGGGCCACGGAAATCACCTTTCTCGGGTCGCTGACGCCGCGCCGGGAGGAATTTTTCGCGCGGCACGCCGATTTTTTTTCGCGACGCCGCTGCCATCTTCGCTTCGTCCCGTTGCACTTCGCAAAAACGGCCGCAACCCGCAGCTACCTGAGCGCGGCACGCCGCAACGAGCTTCTCTCCGACACCCGAATCCTGCTCAACGTTCACTATTCCGAGCAGCGCTATTTTGAATGGCATCGCATGCTCGTCGGGTTGGCCAACGGCTGCTGCATCATCACCGAAACCTGCGACGGATACGGACGGCTCGTGCCGGGCGAGCATTTCATCATGGTCGAGCCGGAAAATCTGATCCCGGCTTGCGAGTATTATCTGAGCCAGCCTAACGAGTGCGCGCGGATCGCGGAGCAGGGCTTCGCCTTTGTCGAGAAACATCTGCGGCAGGCGCAGCTCTGCGAAAATTTCCTGCGCGAACTTGCGACGGCGGGCTGCGATGTTCCGCGCGACGCCGCGCCGGTGCCGTTGCCAAGCGCGTTGCGGCGAAATTTCTCGCGTCTCCGGCGCCGTGATTTCCGTCGGGCGGCGGTGGCCGACTTGCGTGAGGTCATTCATCGGCCCGATCCGCCAGAAGCGCCGACGCCGCCACCGAGCGCCGACATGCTCGCCGCGCAACGCGCCCGCGCGATCGAAAACCGGGCGGCTTATCGCGCGCGCCTCGATGAACAGGAAGAGCTGCGCACCGCGGGTAAGAGCGTCTGGACGCTACACCACAACGCGGCGTCACTGCGCGACGAGACGCCGGCTCTTTCTGTTGTCATCACTCTGTTCAATTACGCGCAATTTATCGGCGACTGCGTCAAGAGTATTGAGAAAGCGGCGAATCAATTGCGGGAACCGATCGAAATTGTGATAGTCGACGATAACTCGACGGATGACTCGCTCTCGCGGGCGATCCTTTCTCAGAACCACTCGAGCTTGCCGGTGCGCATCGTCGCGAAGCGTTTCAACACCGGCCTGGCCGACGCACGCAATCTCGGGACGCAGCTCGCCCGAGGCTCCCTCGTCTTCATGATGGACGCCGATAACCTCGTCTTTCCGGCCGCCTTGCGGGAGTTGTTTGCGGCAATCACGGCGGAGGAGAGCGACGCCGCTTATTCTTTGCTCTGCCGCTTCAACGGCAGTCCCGCGAATCGCGTCGGGCTTCTTTCACCTTACGCCTGGGACCCGCAAATCCTGGTGCAACATCCTTACGTTGACGCGATGGCGCTTTTCCGCCGCGACGTTCTCCTCGATCTCGGGGGCTACGATAATCAGCTAAGCCAAGTTGGTTGGTTCGGCTGGGAAGATTACGATACCTGGCTGCGTTTCGCGGTCCGCGGAGTTCGCGTGGCTTTTGTTCCGAATATACTTTGCCTCTATCGCCAGCACGAAACTTCAATGATCAATTCGACCAACTTGTTCGAGGCTGAGCTGGCCGACCATTTCATCGAACGCTACGGCGAATTGCTGCGGCGCTTCCCGCCGGCCGCGACCGTCTTCGGGATCGCGCGCCCGGATTCCGGCTTTGCCTAACGAGCAACCGCAGCGGCGGGGCCGTGGAGAAAAAGCCGGCCGGCCCAAGAGCGCACATCGTCCAGCGTAATCTGCACCCGCCCGGGCTCCCGCGAAGTCCGCGACCAAACCGGTGCGGTTCGGCGTGAGCGCGCGAGCTTGCGGCCGCTTGAAATAAAGGTTGGCCGTCGTCTCCGGATAGGCGAGCGGCCAGACGATCGGCAGATCTTCAATGTTGGCAGCTGTGAAGCGCCGCGATCTTTCGGAGGTGTGGGTAAGGACAAATTGTAGGTTGTCGATGCCGAGTTCCGCGGCCTGTTCCTCGACCGGCCCGGAGCGCGCTTGGCATCGTGCATGAACTGGAAGGCAGTCGCGGCGTCGCCATTGATGCGATATTGCTCGTAGGAACTTTGGTAAAGGCCATCGACGGAAACGATGAGCTTATCTGGATAGAGCCCGCGCTTGAAAACGCGGGCGAATTTGTAATTGCCGTTAGGGTTGATCACGAGCGGCGTCGCGGGGAAAAACTCGCGCGCGGCGGCGATGATCTCGCCTCCCTTAGCAGACAGGCGGGATGATCATGATAAAAGGCGGAGATACCGAGGACATTCACGATCGATCCCGTCACCGGACCGGTCGTTGGCCAGAGTTAATGTCATTGGGCCGGGGCGGAAACGCTATCCCAAATCCTGGTGGATCGAGCGACAGGTTAGGATTGTAAAATGGATCGTTGCGTAACTGCGGGCCCCACTGCTTCTGCATGTAAACCGCTTCGGCTGAGGATTGCGATTCCTCGCGCGAGCCGGACCCGCGAAAGATTAGGTTGGCATACGGCGTCCAGACCACTTGCAACCCGCGCTGGCGCAGCCGGAGGCAGAAATCCACGTCGAAAAAGCGGCGCGAGAGATTCCGTTCGTCGAAGCCGTCGAGCTGAGTAAAAGCTTCTTTCCGCATGACCATGCAGGCGGCCGAAACAGCCGAACAATTTTGCTGGAGCCAGGCGCGATTAAAATAGCCCGGGTGCCCCCGCGGAAAGCCGCGAAACGCCGGGGCGGCAATTCCGCCCAGGCCGAGGATCAGGTCTCCATCGTCAAGATTCCCATCGGCCGACCAAAGGCGCGCGCCCACCGCCCCGACCTCGAGTCTGATGGCGTGACTAACCATCTCTCTGAGCCAGGACGGTTCGATAACTTCAATTTCGCCGCTCAAAAAAACGAGGACTTCTCCGCGAGCATTTCTCGCCGCGAAGTTCGCTCCGGCTGCACCGGGTTCCGCCAGAATAAATTCAAGCGCGGGATAATCAGTGCGCTCCAGCGAGGACGGCCTGTCGCGCCCCATCAGCAGGATTGTCACGCTCGGAAACGGTACTGGCAGCTCGTAAATGACACGATGCGATTCTGCATTTTCCGGGCAGGCCTCTGCCTGAGCTGCGATCCCACATTCGCGCAAGTAACTGTTGAGCGCCCGGCGCGCGGCGTGGCGCGCGTATGGTTTCGCATCGGGCTGGTCGGCGAGACTTCCCACAATCATTCGCCAATGATAAAGAATGCGCGGGACGTGAAGAATTTGATCGGGTCGCAAACGCGCGCGACAGCGCAGCGCAAGATCGTAATCCTGGGAACCTTCAAACCCTTCGCGGAATCCGCCGATTTCGCGCAGCAGACTCGTCCGATAAACGCCAAGATGGTTAAGGTAATTCTGTCCCAAAAAGAGTTCGGGATTCCAATCCGGCTTGAAGAATGGGTTGGAACGCGCGCCTAACGAGTCGAGGAAATCTTCGTCGGAGTAAATGATGCCAGGGTCTGCGTGTCCCGCGATTGCGCAGGCGACTTCGGCGAGCGCGTTTTCGGCGAGCGCATCATCCTGGTCGAGGAGCGCACACCAATCACCGCTGGCCAGCGTGAGCGCCGAATTGGAGCAGGCAGAGATGTGGCCGTTCACCTCGCGGAAGAGCAGTTTGATGCGCGTATCGCTCCAGGCGAGCGCCTCGAGATAGGACCTTACTCGCAGGTTGGTGGACGCATCGTCGGCAATACAGAGCTCCCACTTGTCATAAATCTGTCGCCGCACCGAAGCGATCGCTTCGTCCAGGAATCTTAGATCGGCATTGTAAACCGGCAGGAGAATCGAGATGAGCGGCTGATCACTCAACGCGTAGACTTCGCGGCGAAGCTCAGCACGTTTCTCGGGCGTCAAAGTGTCGTAGCGGACGATCCAGTCGGTGTAGGTCATCGAATTTTCATGCTCAGCGCGCGCTCGATCAAAGCCGAAAAGCGTTCGCCTAACCGATCGACAGAAAAATTCTCGCGAAAGGTAGCTTGCGCGTTCCTGCCTAACGACTCCAGCAACCGCGACTCTTCGATGCAGCGTCTCATCGCCTGCATGAGAGCAGGGCTATCGTCCGTTGGAACGAGCAGCGCGTTCTGGCGGTCGCAGAGCCACTCACTGATGCCGCCGACCTCTGTGCTCACGACTGCTTTCCCGAGACTCATCGCTTCCAGAATCGCGATCGGCATTGTTTCATCGCGCGAGGCGCAGACGAGGACGTCCGCAGCGGCAAGGGCGGCGCAGGCCTCGTCATGGTCGAGCGCGTCGAGCAGTTCAACCTCAGGCAAAGCCGCCGCCGTGCGCGCGAGCGCTTCGTAAAACTTCCGATCCAGCTTGCGGCCCGCCATTCGAAAGATGGCCCGCTCGCGCACGGTCGCGGGCATTCCCGCGATCGCTTCAAGCAAGATATCCTGGCCCTTGCGTAACTCGTAGCAACCCAGGAGCAGAAACGTGCACAGTGCGGGATCATCCCGCTTCGTGGCCTTGGAAGCCACGGCCGCCGGAATGCCGTAGGGCACCACTTCGATCGGACGATCGGTGAAGGAAAGATAAATTTGCGACGTGCGGCGGGTCGGCATCACGAGGAGATCAGCCAGCGCGAATGTCGGTTGAATTTCGGCATGTTGCGCCATCAACTGCCGAGCGACGAGGCTTTCATGGATATACCAGATGGCCGCTATGCCTGCCTCGTGCGCCGCGCGCACCGCCGCGGACATGACCAGGGTGTTGGCGACGACGGCGTCGAATTTTTTGCACAAGGAGCGCAGCGCCGCCAAATCAGGCTCAACGGCAAGGTCGAGCAACGGAAAAATCTCCAAACCGTTCTCTCTGAGCTGATCCGAAATCGGACCTGATTCCGGCGTAGCGGGATTGGGGACCACGACGGCCACCTGCCAGCCGTGGCGTTGTAGCCACGTGACCAAATGGAGCAGCTGAATCGGCGCTCCGCTCCAGGTCGTCTCATGCGCGAAAAACAAAACCCGGAGTGCGGAAAAACTTTCCATGCGAAGAAAACGGGAAATGCAGTTTTGGCGTTGTGCCAATTCCAATTCCCGGTCATCTTTGCTGACCCCTGAAGTTGCGCAAGGACTTAAACTTGCCAACGATCAAAGCATGAAACAGCATCCGATCCTGCGCGCGTTGCCTTTGTTTCGGCCGTTAATCAAGAACGTCGAACGGCTGGAGAAAGAGCGCGAGAAACTGGATCGCAAGATTCAGCGTCTCACAACAACTGTCGCGGAACGTGACGCGCGACTGCAAGCCCTGGCGCTAAGTCTCACCGAGGTCGGGCCAGTTGCTCATGAGGAGGAGAGCGTGCCGTTTGCTGAGGTGAAGGTCGCCGCCGGCGACTTTGAGAAGCCGCGCTTCGAGAAATTTCCCTACGCCGGTCCTTTCCCGTGGCTCGATTGCGCCGACGCCGACGCGCAGATTGAAGCCAAACTCGCAGCCGGCGCCATCGGAGAATACGAAGCAGAACAGTTCCGCTGTTGGAAAGAGAATGGCTACCTCATTCTCGAACGCGCGATCGAACCTGAACTGCTGGATGAAGTGTGGGCCGCATATGACAAGGCGATCGCCGACGGTGTGGTCGAGCTGCAACCGGAAAAGATCGGACCTGATGATCCCTGGCCGGGGCGGTATCAGGATCCGCATATGAAAGTGCCGGCTATTTGCCGGGTGATGCGGCACCCGAAGCTTCTCCATTGGGTTCGTCTGCTGATGGAGCACGAGCCGGCGCCATTTCAGACGATCGCTTCTCATAAAGGAAGTCAGCAAAAAGAACATTCCGATTCGATCCACATGACGACTTATCCGATCGGTTATTTGACTGCCTCCTGGGTTGCTTTCGAAGACATTCACCCGGACTCAGGACCGCTCGTTTATTATCCAGGTAGTCATCGTCTCCCTTACGTGCTGAGCAAAGACGTCGGCATTGGGGAAAACGATTACCGGGAAACCGGGTTCACGGCATATTACGAAAAATATGAACCGCGGATACAAGAGCTGCTGAAGGAGCACGGGATGAAACCTCATTACTTCCACGCCAAAAAAGGGGATGTCCTTTTTTGGCATGCGAACCTCATCCACGGCGGTTCTCCCCGGCGCGATCTGCGGCTCTCGCGCCACGCGCTGGTGAGCCACTATTTCGTGAAAGGCGCCGTGTGCTATCACGATTTTAGCGCATCCCACCCGAAAGAATTCTCCAGCACCTGTCTGCTCGACCAGCAGGCGTAGCAGCTCGCGAGCGCGGCACATGGCATTCCGGCGGGGATGACCTAAGCTGAGGCGGCGGTTTCCATGGACGAGCACCTCATTTTTTGCAGCGATCTCGCACGGCGCGATCCTGCCGACGGGCGGATCACCCGAGTGGAAGGTTGGTGCATTGCGACCACTCCCATCGGCGCGCTCTATCTCTACAATGTCGATATTCAGTACGAACAACTGCCGCTCGGTTTTCCGCGGCCAGATGTGCGCGCGGCTTACCCGCTTTATCCGGGCGCGGAAGATTCCGGATTTCGCCTAACGATCGCTACTCAAATCTTGTTTGGCGGCGAGGCCACTCTGTTCGTCAGGGTCGGCGCTGGAATACATCGCGTCTCGGTAAACTTTGACACGCGCGAGGTTCAGAAGATCGCGCTGAACGACACGACGGCGGTGGAGGAGGATCACGAGGTTTTCGGCGCGCTGGAGGAGCCCGCTGAATTTGAAAATCGTTTTCTCCGTTCGTTAGGCAAACAGCGTGCGCTCACTCTGCGTCTCGATATCATCAACAAGTGCAATTTGCGCTGCGTGATGTGTCACTTCAGCGATGACGCCATTTTCAAGCGGCCGACTACCCAGCTCACGACCGACGAATTCAAAAGGCTTTTCGACGGCATCGGGCCGTCCGTGCGCGAGGTGATGCTTTCCTGCGGCGACGAGCCTTTGGTTTCGAAACACCTCCCCGGGATTCTCGAGTATCTCGCGCGCGAACATCCCGAGGTGGCGATCGAATTCTGCACCAATGCAATGCTCCTGCGGGCGCCGATCCGCCGGTGCATTTTGGAGACGGGTGTGGCGCGATTGCTTTTTTCGATCGATGCCGTGAGCAAGCCTCTGCTCGAATCGATCCGCGTGGGCTGTTCTTATGAGCAGGTGGTGGGAAACATCATGGCGTTGCGTGATCTCCGGCGGAGTTGCGGCGCGCAACGGCCCACCTTTGTTTTTAATTTCGTGATGATGAATCGGAACATTCACGAAGCCCCGGCGTTCGTTAGGATGGCGCAGGCGCTGGGCGCGGAATCGATCGACTTCCGGCATTTGGTGCCGATCAAAAAATACTTTTCGCCTGATGATCTGCTCGCGGATCAGCCCGCAAGATATAATTTTTATCGAGCGCGGATCCTGGCGGAGGCGAATCGGCTGGGAGTGGGGATTTTCCTTCCACCGGCCTTTGCAGGCGCGGGTTCGTGGACTCCGCCGCTTGAGGAGCCGGAGGTTGACTGGACCGATTTTAATCACGTGCAACCGCAGCCGTCGGGCGAAGCGTTACCGGCGCTCACAAAGTACAGCAACGATCGGTCGAGAATCTGGGAGGGCTCCGTGGCCGAGGAATTTTCCACCACCTTTTGTAATCGGCCGTTCTCGGAAATCACGCTGCGGGACCAAAATGAAGTGCTGCCCTGTCCCTTTCACGAAAAGCCGCTGGGATTTCTGAGCGAAGGAAAAACTCTCGCCGAAATCTTCCATGGGGAAGCGTTCCAACGT
The DNA here is from genome assembly GCA_050997075.1 of Chthoniobacterales bacterium. Lineage (GTDB taxonomy): Bacteria > Verrucomicrobiota > Verrucomicrobiia > Chthoniobacterales > UBA10450 > Palsa-1392. The sequence goes on along the minus strand of JBPCRH010000039.1, from coordinate 7,344 downwards.
CTGCGCCGGAACATGTTTCGGCCGGAAGGCGACCCGGCCTGCGCCAATTGTCCGATCAAATCACACCACCTCCCAATCAGCGCCTCATAGGATGAAGCGTGCGGCTCGCTCAGGCGGACCCCACTTGAGAAGGTAGCGCGACCATGGGAGCGAGGCACAGGCGAAGCCGGGGGCGGGACCGGCGATTCATTTATGCCGCATCGATGTCCTGCGCGGCCTGGCCATTCTCGGCGTGTTATTGCTGCACTGGTATGGCGCCAGTTTCGGGACCGATCATCTGGAGTGGAAGGGGTTGGTGCGCGATTTCAGTTCTGCACCCGGTCGCGCCTTCTGGTTTTTCTACCCACTTAGCTATGGGTGGATGGGCGTCTCGCTCTTCTTCATCATCAGCGGCTTTTGCATCCACGCCTCCGCGCTCCAGGCCGGCGAGCTGCGGGCCAGAAGATTTTTGTCGCCGTTTCTGGCGAATTTGTCCACCCTACCCGGTCGCTTTCCTGCTTCTTTTCGCCGTTTCCTATCTCAGCTATCACCTGCTCGAACGGAGCAGTAATCGTCTGGGGCGGTTTCTCTGGCCATCTTTGGGGAGGAGGACGATTGCCAGTCATGCCGCCCCTTGAGCGTTGCCTCCCGAGTTATCCTTCGCACGATTTCGAGCCGTTGCGCTATGGCTTGGGCGCGTGGACGGAACATATCTTCTTCGCCTACGACCTGGTCGCGCAGTTGCGCCCCGAAGTGTTCGTGGAGTTAGGCACCGATCGCGGGGAAAGTTATTTTGCCTTCTGTCAGTCGGTCTGCGAAAACCAGACCGGCACCAGGTGTTTCGCGGTCGATCATTGGCTGGGTGATTCGCACGCCGGATCTTATGACGAAGCGACTTACCAGGACGTGAGTGAACATAATCGGGTTCACTACGCGGCCTTCTCGACTTTGCTGCGGTCGAGCTTCGATGACGCGCTCAGCCGGTTCGCGCGGGAGAGCGTTGATCTGCTGCACGTCGACGGTCATCACACGGAAGAGGCGGCGCGGCACGACGTCGAGTCATGGCTGCCGAAGCTGCGCCCGGGTGGGATTCTTCTACTCCACGATGTGGCGGTGCGTGGGCGAGGGTTTGGCGTTTGGAAAGTGTGGGAGGAACTCGCGACGCGCGGACGCTCTTTTACCTTCGCGACTCCGCCGGGACTCGGGGTGTGGGAAAAGCCGCCGGCGCGCGCGCAATCGGCGCTCCTGGAGACGTTACTCGGTCATCCCGAGCGAAGCGGAGCGGAGTCGAGGGATCCCGCTGAGTTTCTGGGAAGCGACCGCACGGGCGCTGGGAGCCTCACGGCGACTCCCCGGGATCCTTCGACTGCGCTGCGCTCCGCTCCGGATGACCGTGATGGTTTGCGCTTTTATTATCGGCAGCGCCACGGCGCCTTGCAGGAGATGATGGCGCGGCAATGGCGCGATGGGAGCGTTCGCCGCGCGCCGATGGCGAGCGAGACCGTGCTCCAGGTTTTCTGGTCGACGGATGGAAACTTCTCGGAAACGCAATCGGTCGATGCCCGGATCGGACACGGGAGCTGGAAGGAAGTGGTCATCCCGCTTCCGGCGGACGAGCCGGTGCGTCACCTGCGGATTGATTTTTTTAGTGCCCTCACCGTGGTCGAAATTGCCGAGATCGCGGCCGACGGGCGCGGCCTGAAGCTGGACGAGTTGTCGTTAGGTGGCGATTGTGTGCGCCTGAGCGCGGAGCCGTTTCGCCTCCAGGTTACGGGGATGGATCCGCAGCTTTATCCGCCGGTTTTTTCGCCGCCGCTTCCGCGCGAAGGGTTGAGCGTGCAAATGAGGCTGAGGGTCGATGCGACTTAGCCACTCTACTCATACCTGCACCTACACTTTCACTTTCACTTACACCACTGAGAAGAGTGTAAGTGTAAGTTAAAGATTCTGAGGCGGGCCGCGCCCGCGCTTCGCAGAGCGAAGCGTCTACAGTGCGTCGCGCAGCGGGCGTGAGAGGTCGTCTTTCACCCGGTCGAGGATGCCGTTGACGAACCGGCCCGAATCGGGCCCGCCAAATTCCTTCGCGAGCTCGATCGCTTCGTTGATCGAGACCACCGGCGGGATGTCGTCGCGGTAAAACATCTCGTAAATCCCGAGCCGGAGGACGTTGCGATCGACCGCGGCGATGCGGCGAAACTCGAAGTTCTCGCAGTAACGCGCGATTCGCTCGTCGATCTCCGGCAGGTGCAGGAGCATCCCTTCGATCAGCGGCTGGGCGAAATCCTGGACACTGGTTTTTGCCGGACAAAGCTCCCAGAATTCCGCGAGCGATTCCGGGCTGTCGCCGCCATGGAGGTCGCGCCAGAAATGATATTGCAGCGCCGCGCGCCGCGCCGAGTGACGCTTGCCCATGCTATTTCCGGAGCTCGGCGACGAGGTTGGCCATCTCGAAGGCGGCCCGCGCGGCTTCCGTCCCGCGGTTGATCCGTTGCTCGAGGCAACGCTCGCGCGCCTGCTCTTCGTTTTTCAAACTCTGGACCGCGTGAATGACGGGCACGCCCTCTTCGAGCGCGACCTGCTGGAGCGCCCGGGTCACGACTTCGCCGAGGAGGCGCGCGTGGTCGGTGTCGCCGTCAATGATCACGCCAAGCGCAATAATTGCGTCGGCCGTTCGCTTGAGCGCGACTTCCCGGACGACGAAGGGGATTTCAAATGCGCCCGGCACGAGGTGCAAGGTCACGTTCGCCTGCGGCGAAAGCGTGCGCAGTTCCTCGGTGCAATGGGTCACGAGGCCCTGCACATATTTCGCGTTGAACTGGCTCGCGACGAGGGTGAAGCCGCGCTTCACGCTGACGATCCGGGGCCGCGGTGGGACGAATTGCGACATTAGGGGAAATGACGAAATCCGAAATCCGAAGCACGAAATAATGACGAATGACGAAATCCGAAACGGCAGCTTGCGGCGTCTTTCGTCATTTGTGCCTTCGTCATTGTTTCGGATTTCGGGTTTCTGGTTTCGTCATTTTACAGCAGGTGCCCCCTCTTGAGGTTCTTCGTTTCGAGCTACTTGGCGCTGTTCGGATTCGGCGCACTCCGGATCGGCACCTGTTCGACCATCTGGATGCCGTAACCTTCGAGCCCGACTACCTTCTTCGGGTTGTTCGTGAGGAAACGAAATTTGCGGACCCCGAGATCGTGCAAAATTTGCGCGCCGATGCCGTAGTCGCGGAGGTCGCTGGCGAAGCCGAGGCGCACGTTCGCCTCGACCGTGTCGAGGCCTTCGTCCTCCTGAAGTTTGTAGGCGTGGATCTTCGCGGCAAGCCCGATGCCGCGCCCTTCCTGGCGCATGTAAACGAGGACGCCGCCGGCTTCACTGATCTGCTGGAGCGCGGCGTGGAGTTGGTTCCCGCAATCGCAGCGGCGCGAGCCAAAGACATCGCCGGTGAGGCACTCGCTGTGCACGCGCACGAGGGTCGGTTTGGTCTTCGAGATTTTCCCTTTCACGAGCGCGAGATGATGCGCGCCGTCGATCGTGGAGCGGTACATATGCAAATCGAAATCGCCGTAATCGGTCGGTAACTTTACCACCTGTTCGCGCACGATCAGCTTCTCCCGCACCCGCCGGTGGGCGATCAAATTCTGGATCGTGCAGATGCGCAGCCGGTGTTTTCGGCGGAAAACCATGAGTTCGGGGAGCCGCGCCATCGTGCCGTCGTCGTGCAGAATTTCGCAGAGCACCCCGGCGGGCTGGAGTCCGGCGAGCCGCGCGAGATCAACCGCAGCCTCGGTGTGCCCGGCGCGGCGGAGGACGCCACCTTCCTTGGCCCGGAGCGGGAAAATATGACCGGGCTGGACGAGATCGTCCGGGGTCGACTTCGGGTTCGCGATCGTCCGGATGGTCGCGGCGCGATCGTGCGCGCTGATCCCGGTCGTGACCCCGTGCGCGGCATCGACCGAGACCGTAAAATCGGTCCGATACATCTCGCGGTTTTGCGCGACCATCCGCTGGAGACCGAGCTGCTCGGCGCGTTCCGTCGTCACCGGCACGCAGATGAGTCCGCGCCCGTGCATGGTCATAAAATTGATCGCCTGCGGCGTCGCTTTTTCCGCGGCCATGATGAGGTCGCCTTCATTCTCGCGATCGGCGTCGTCGGTCACGATCACCATCTTCCCGGCGGCGAGATCGTGGAGGACGTCGTCGATCGTATCGAATTGAAAAGCTTCCGGCGCTTGGACGATCATCGGGCCGGTAACATTCCCTTCCGCCTGCGCTGGGGCAACGGATTTTCGCCGCTGAGAGAGGCAAAGCGCGGCTCGGATGTGGAGGGCGGAGCTCCGCGACGCCGTGGGCGCGAATTGGGCAACGGGGCGTTCCCAACGCTCGCGGGAGCTCGTCCCTCCAGGTGAGTTTCTCCAGGTGAGCGCTGGCCTAACGAGAGATATCCGCCTGGCTCAACATCTTGAAGCCTTCGCCGTGCAGGACTGAAGCGGCACATTCGGTGTCGTCGACATGGAGTGCGAGCGCGGCGAGACCGTGCGGCCTGGTGAGGAGCGGGTAGCTGAAATGCATGTTCACCTCCGCCATGAGGAGCGCCGCCAGCAACTCCGCCAGTTCGGTCGCGACCTCCGCCATTTCCACCACGAGGAGCTCACAGACGCTGAAGGCGACGTCGTGTTCGTGGAAGATATTCTCCACCGTCTCGGGATCGCTCACGACGATGCGGGCAATCGCGGAATCGGTCTGCTCGGCGATGCTGAGCGCGACCACGTGGGTGTTGCGAGAGCTCAGGAGTTTCACGATGTCGAGCATCGCGCCCACTTTGTTCGGCAGGAAAACGGAAAACTGCTTCACCAGCGGGCCGTTGATTTGGGAAGTAGTCTCGGGAGTCTTTGCAGCCATAGGAAAACGCCGTGCGGCGAGCGGGCAATATGTCGGTGTCGCCACGGCGGTGGCAAATGAATAGTTGACCCCACGCGCCTCGCCCCAGAGTGGTCTCGACGTGAACGCGGGTGAAAGGAAAGCTCACGCCATGCAGAAATATGTCGCCTTCCTGCGCGGGATAAATCTCGGCCGCCGGCGCCCGCCGATGAGTCGGTTGCGCGAGCTTTTTGCAGAGCTGGGCTTCACGGAGGTCGCAACTTTTATCGCGAGCGGGAACGTCCTCTTCGCGAGCAAGGCGACAGAGACAGGCCAGCTCGAAACGAAGATCGCGCGGCATTTGGAGGAGTCGTTAGGCTACAAGGTCGACACGTTCGTCCGGACCGCGGACGAGGTGGTTGCGATCGACCGCTTCGCGGCGTTTCCCACGAAGGCCGGCGACACCGTGCACGTAGGATTTCTGCATGAAAAACTCCCGGTCGCAGTTGCGCGAATGCTCGAGGCCGTGCGCACTGCGGAGGATGCGTTTCGCGTCCGCGGCCGCGAGTATTACTGGCTCTGCCGTGTGCGCACTTCCGAATCAAAAGTCTGGACGTCGCCGGAGTTGAAGGCACTAAAACTTCCCAGCTCTTCGATGCGCAACCTGACCAGCCTTCACAAGCTCGTGGAGAAACACTTGTCGTGACGGGCTGCATGCGGGCGACCGCGCTGCTCCCGAGAAGCGTTAAAGAAGTGATGAGATATTTCCCTTCGGCCGCTCTCGTAGGTGCCCTTTTTCTCGCCGGTTGCGCGAGCAGTTCCACGCACCTGGTCGGTCCGGCGCGACCGCTGATCGATCCGGCGCAGGTGCGCATCTATCAGACGCGCCCGGCGCATTTCCAGGAGATCGCGCAGATCGACGCGAGCACGAGCGCGCACTTCTTCCATGGCGATCAGCAGACCGATGCGGAAGCGATCCAGCGCTTGAGAGAAGAAGCCGCGAAAGTCGGCGCGAACGGCGTCTTGCTCAGTCTCGTCGGCGATGAGCCGAGCGGCTCGATCGGTCTCGGTTTTGGTGGCGGCGGTTACCCACGGAACAGCGCGGTCAACGGCGAAGCGAGCGGCGCCGCGCCCCTCGTGAAAACCGGCGCGCACGGTCTCGCGATCTACGTGTTCGATCAGCGCTGACGCGAAGCGGTCGTTGTCATCCCGATCCTCCGCAGCACGGAGAGGGATCGCACAAGCGTTGCCCGACGCGATTTCTGGAACGACGCCGAAAGGCGCCTGCGAGATCCCTCGTCGTCTGCGCGACTCGGTATGACAACCGGAGTCATTCGCGAGATTTATTGCCGCCCCGGAAAGCCGGTGTAGCGGTGGGCGTGTCGCCCGTAGTTAGTTGGCGCGTAGTGGTCGGGGAGCGCGCCTGTTTCCGACCCATGGCAGGGGGCAAGCCTTCGCTCTGCGGCCGACACGGCCGCCTCTACAACTACCTGCGGTTGGCGCGCCTCGGGTTCCGTCGCTACCTTCCGGCCTTATGTTCGGACTCGGACGGGAACGGCGGCGGCGGCGCTTGCGCAAGGAGCCGGTGCCACCGGCGTGGCAGCAAATCATCGCGCGCAACCTCCCGTTTTTTCACCGCCTCCCGGCCCCCGATCAACGCGAGTTGCTCGGTCATCTCCAGGTCTTCCTCGCGGAGAAACGCCTCGAAGGCTGCGCCGGCCTCGAAGTGACCGACGAGATGCGGGTCACGATCGCGACCCAGGCCTGCCTGCTCCTCCTCCATCGCAAGACGAACTACTTCCCGCGGCTCCTCACGATCCTGGTTTATCCGAGCGGCTATTTGGTGAAAGAAAATCAGCCCTTCTCCGGCGCGATCTGGTCGGAAGGTCACTCCGGCCGCCTCGGCGAAACCCAGCGGCAGATGGGCTCGCTCGTCCTCGCCTGGGACGCCGCGAAGGAAGGCGGCCACGATCCGGCCGATGGGAAAAATCTCGTCATCCACGAGTTTGCGCATCAGCTCGACTTCGAAGATTTCGCGGCCGACGGCGTGCCCGCGCTCGCGTCGCGCGATGACGTGCGCGCGTGGTCGATAGTCATGCGCACGGAATTTTCCCTCCTCCGGGCCTCCGATGAAACGGGGATGCCGACCTTGCTCGACACCTACGGCGCGACCAATCCCGTGGAGTTTTTCGCGGTCACGACGGAAGCGTTTTTCGAGCAGCCGCACGCACTCCGGCGTCTGCATCCCAAGCTTTACGGCGAGATGCAGCGCTTCTTTCAGCAGGACCCGGCCGTGTATTCGAGCGAAGAAGCGCGCGCCTAACGAAGGAGCCGTGCCCGGCCTCTCGGGTAGCGCCCACGTTCCGTGGGCTGGCGAAGGTGTTCCACCGTCGCGAACTTTTCTTACCGGTTGGCCTTCTCGGGACGGGGAAGCCGTTCGGAAAGTTTTTCGCGGCAGAAGGCCGCGACCAGCCCACAGAACGCGGGCGCTACCCGCGAGGCCAGGC